>JADLHL010000166.1 GCA_020848815.1 Chitinophagaceae bacterium
TACAGGCCTGTGTGGAGCTGGGCATCCCCATTGTGAGCTCACTGGGCGCCGGTGGTAAGGTAGACCCGCTGCAAATTACCATCACTGATATAGCAGATACACACCAGTGCAACCTGGCCCGTTATGTACGCAAACGGCTCAACAAACTTGGCATTCGCAAAGGGGTTACGGTTGTGTTCAGTCCCGAGGAGGCCGACCAGAGTAAAATCATCGTTACGGAAAAAGCGTACCCCAAAAAATCCATCATTGGTACCATCAGCTACATGCCTGCCATGTTTGGCTGCATGGTGGCCAGCGTGGTCATCCGCAATTTGTATGGCGAGGAAGTAGCCATGCGGTCGTAGCATACCTCATCATTTTTTTTGAAATCTACGTTTCAGCCAGCTTAAAATTGAAAAGGCTAAAATTTATTTCATCAAATAAAACAGGGGGAGGTGTTGGCTCGGCAAAACAGCCTGTCCCGCATAGGCGGGAGGCGGAGCCTTCGGGTTTGCCTTGATCCCGATAGCCATCGGGATTCTTAGGTTACTTTCTTTTTTTCAAGAAAAAGAAAGTAACAATGCTGAGATAGGAGCCAACAGGAGGATGGAGAAATGATGCGAAACAAGAGGATTTCACCGTTTTTTATTTCGGATTTACAGACGATTAAACTTCAGTATCGTACTGGTTTTGCCCAAACGGGCAAATGCAGCTATGCACAAACAATCCATGTGCATAACTTGAAATGGCCCTCTAATTGGGCTGCCACCTATTTTTGCCCAGATGCTTAAATGCTAAAAAATTTAGGCATATTGCACCCCTGATCAATTCCAACTTATGGCTGAGGAGAAAGCAATGTTTGAGTACAACGAAGACAGTATTAAAACCCTTGAGTGGCGGGAGCATATCCGCTTACGTCCGGGTATGTACATAGGCAAGCTGGGCGATGGTGCCAGCCCCGATGATGGTATTTATGTACTCATGAAAGAGGTGATAGACAACTGTATTGACGAGCATACTATGGGTCATGGAAAGCATGTTGATATCAGTTTGTCGAAAGAGGGGTTGGTGAACATCCGTGACTACGGGCGGGGTATTCCGCTGGGGAAACTGGTGGATGTGGTGAGCAAAATCAACACCGGTGCCAAGTACGACAGCAAGGCTTTCCAGAAAAGTGTGGGCCTCAACGGGGTAGGTACCAAAGCAGTGAACGCCCTCAGCCACAGCTTTAAGGTTACTGCCTACCGCGATGGTAAATGCAAAACCGCTGAGTTTGAACAAGGCCGCCTTATCCGTGAATCGAAGGAAGAAAAGACCACCGAATCCAATGGTACCGAAGTGACCTTTTTGCCCGATGATACTGTCTTCAAGCATTTTAAGTATCAGACAGAATTCATTGAAAATCAACTGTGGAACTACTGTTACCTCAATGCAGGTTTGGTTATCAATTTCAATGGCAAACGCTATGTAAGTAAAAACGGACTGCTCGATTTGCTGCAGCGCAAAACCAACGAAGATGAACTGCGCTATCCCATCATTCACCTCAAAGGTGAAGACATTGAAGTAGCCATCAGCCACAACAACGACTACGGCGAAGACCTGTATTCATTTGTAAACGGCCAGTACACCACGCAAGGCGGTACACACCAGCAGGCTTTCCGCGAAGCGTTTGTAAAAACCATCCGCGACCACTATAAAAAAGACTACGAAGCATCAGATATACGCACTTCTATTGTAGCCGCGGTATCGGTGCGGGTGCAGGAGCCGGTGTTTGAAAGCCAGACCAAAACCAAACTGGGTAGCCAAACCGTGTTTGAAGGCGGGCCCAGTATGCGCAACTTCATTGGCGACTTTTTAAACAAAGAGCTCGATAACTATCTGCATAAGAACCCAACCATTGCCGATGCCTTGAAAAAACGCATTGAGCAAAGCGAAAGGGAGCGGAAAGAACTGCAGGGCATTAAGAAAATTGCCAACGAAAGAGCCAAGAAAGCAGCCCTCAACAATAAGAAGCTGCGGGATTGCAACGTCCATTTCAACGATACGCCGCCGGCCAAGAATAAGGAAGTGTTTGAAGAAAAGAAGGTGGCCAGCACGTTGTTTATTACCGAAGGTGATAGTGCCAGTGGTTCTATTACCAAGGCCCGTGATGTTGATACTCAGGCCGTGTTCAGCCTGCGGGGTAAGCCGCTCAACTGCTTTGGCCTCACCAAAAAAGTAGTGTACGAAAACGAAGAATTCAACCTGCTGCAGCATGCCCTCAATATTGAAGACGGCCTGGATGACCTGCGCTACAGCCGCATCATTCTGGCTACCGATGCCGATGTGGACGGTATGCACATTCGCTTGCTGATGATGACTTTCTTTCTGCAGTTCTTCCCCGATTTGGTGAAGCGTGGCCACTTGTTCATTTTGGAAACGCCGCTGTTCAGGGTACGCAATAAGCAGGAAACCATTTACTGCTACGACGAAAAAGAGAAACAGGCGGCCATGGCTAAGCTGGGTAAGAATCCTGAAATCACCCGCTTCAAGGGTTTGGGTGAAATTTCGCCCAACGAGTTTGGCCAGTTCATATGCAACGACATCCGCCTGCAACCGGTATTACTGGAGCAAGGCGATCATATCCAACAATTGCTGGAATATTACATGGGCAAAAACACCATGCAGCGGCAGGAGTTTATCATCGATAACCTGCGGGTAGAACTTGATTTAGTAGATTAATCATTGTAGGCAAATGCTTGAATTTCATACAGATTACAAACGATACTTCGACATTCAGCTGGAGAATGCCCGCCGGTCGGTGATTCCATTTATTGAGCAGGGCAAGCCGCTGAAGCCCGGCATGCAGTTGCTGGAAATCGGCTGTGGTCAGGGTAGCCTGTTGCGGGCATTTGCCGAAAAAGGGCTGCAATGTGTAGGGGTAGAAATGTACCCATTGTGGCTCGAAAAAGCCAACGAATGGCTGCAACCCGAACTGCA
>JADLHL010000167.1 GCA_020848815.1 Chitinophagaceae bacterium
TAACGCCGGAAAATGAATACACCCATTTGTGGGATGATATTACCCATTTGAAAGACTGGCACGGAGAGTTTTGCAACAAAACCAAGTATGGTGAAATCTACTGGGAATCGGCCACTATTTCGCCCATTACCAATAAGCAGGGTGAAATAACCCACTATGTAGCGGTAAAAGAAAACATTACCGAAAAGAAAAAACTGGAAGAAGAACAGCAGGCGCTGGTAAACCTGATTGAAAACACCACAGCCTATGTAGCCATTGGCGATTTAGAGTTCAATTTGCAATATGCCAATCAGGCTACCAAAAACGTGTTGGGCCTTACCGAAGCAGACATCAGCAATCACATCAGCATCGACGAATTCATTCCGGAAAGCATGGATGAAGCCTCGAGAATGGCTGTGATTGAGCAATTGCAAAAAGACGGAAAATGGTCGGGTGAGTATCGCTTTAAATCTCGCCGTGGGTTTGAAATAGTGGTGTGGATGGTAACCATTATGCACCGCCATAAAGATGGTTCGTCATCGCATTTTTCTGTCACAGCGGTAGACATCACAAAAGCCAAAGAAACAGAGCATCAGCTACGTCAACTTACCCAGGAACTGCGGGAGCTTTCCATTCACCTGCAAGACCTGAGCGAAATTGAAAAGAGGGAAATAGCCCGGGATATACATGATGAAATGGGACAGCAGCTTACCGCATTGAAGTTTGATGCCAAATGGTTGAAACGCCACATGGAAGACATGCCACCAGAAGTAGAAGAACGGTTGGATGCATTGATTGAAAATGTAAACGAATTGTCGTCTTCATTCCGGCGCATTCATAGCTCATTGCATCCGAATATTCTGGAAGATTTGGGCTTGCAAGGTTCACTCGAATGGCTGGTAAGCAACTTCACCCACAAAACCAATATTACTATTCAATTTGATTGCCACATAGAGGCGCACATTTTTCCTGCAGAAATCAATCTGATTGTTTACCGAGTAGCTCAGGAATGCCTGACCAACATTGTTCGCTATGCACAAGCCAACAGAGTGCACATAGTGCTGCTTGTAAACGACAACCAGGTAGAGCTACGCATTTCAGACGATGGCGTCGGCTTCAATTATCAGCAGGTAGACACCAGGCTGCACCACGGATTGCTGGGCATGCGAGAACGACTCAATGCAGCCAATGGTCATTTGAACATTGCCACGGCGCCAGGCTTGGGCACATCTGTAGAAGCAAAAATTCCATTGACAATTACGACAAATTAGATTGGCCACTAATGCAGCGGCAAATACCTTCGCAGCATATCTAAACTCATTATATGGATTTGAAAGCGCAATTTGAAGCAGCCGTAGCCGATAGTAAGGAACTCAGCAGCCGTCCTTCTAACGACATATTGCTGAAACTGTACAGCCTGTACAAACAAGCGGTTGATGGCGATGCTCCTGCCGAAGGCCCAACCGGTATGTTTGATATTGTAGGCAAAGCCAAGCACAATGCATGGGCTGCTCTTAAAGGCAAGAGCAGCGAAGAAAGCATGCAAGCTTATATAGACTTGATACAAGAATTGAAAGGCTAATTGCTTTCCGTTACATCAGCGCCTGCAGCTGTTGGGTGAGTTGTACAATACCCACGGTTGCAGGCGCTTCTATTTGCAACAGCTTGCTAAGGCCACTCACCGGTGGCAGTTTTTTATCTACCACAAAAGTGGGAATGCCAGCCTGCGTATAATGCAGCAATCCCGCCGCAGGATACACTTGCAGCGATGTACCCATCACCACAAACACATCGGCCATGGAAGTAATATCGGCGGCCAGTTCAATCATGGGTACGGCTTCGCCAAACCATACAATGTGCGGCCGTAGTTGAAAGCCATCTTCTGCTGTATCGCCCAGTTGTATATCACCGACAATCGGATACATCAAATCACTGTCATGTTCGCTGCGCATTTTTAAAATTTCGCCATGCAGATGCAGCACGTTGCTGCTACCAGCCCGTTCGTGCAGGTCATCAATATTTTGGGTAATGATGGTCACATCAAACCATTCTTCCAACGCTACCAATCCCAGGTGTGCCGCATTGGGTTGTGCCTTCACTACTTCGGCCCGGCGGTAATTGTAGAAATCCAGCACCAACTGAGGATTTTTACGCCATGCATTGGGGGTGGCTACATCTTCAATATCATACCCGTTCCACAAGCCGTCTTCGCTATCGCGAAAAGTTTTGAGGCCACTTTCTGCACTAATACCGGCACCGGTGAGTACTACCAGCTTCTTCTTATCGTTCATGCAGCAAAGTTAACCGCAGCCTACGCAAAAAAAGTAACGCACTGCGTATGGAAAAAAGCCAATGCTGCATCAGCCAAATATGAAATCGCTAATGCTACCTGCTGCTTTGGTATTGTTACTGGCCTGCCAATATGAGCCAGCCAAATCTGATGATGCATCAGTAAATAAGTCAACCACCAATGACAATGAAACGCTGTGGATACAGCAAATACAAACCATCCGTTTTCAGCAAAAAAGAGATAGCCTTCGGGCTCTGCTGCCGCAATGGTTGCGTAGCAACAATTTCAATACTGCACAAGTCATCATTGCCGATCTGAGCATGCACAGCGGCTTGCCCCGCATGGTGTTGATGGATGTACAAACCGGCAAAGTATTGGACAGCGGCATGGTAGCCCATGGTGCCGGTGGCGATGCCTTTGCAGCCACTGCCCGTTTTAGCAATATACCCAATAGCTATTGCAGCAGCTTAGGCAGATATCGCATCGGCGGTTCGTATAAAGGCAATTTTGGCACCGCTTATAAATTGCACGGACTCGAAGCCAGCAATAGCAATACTTACGAACGACTAGTGGTATTGCATGCCTATGATTGTGTACCCGACACCATTCCTTATCCCGATATGATTTGCAACAGTCTGGGTTGCCCCATGATTTCGTACAACTTTCTCAACCGGCTGAGCAAAAAAATAGCAGCATCAGAAAAACCAATGCTGCTATGGATTATCAACTAACGACCACACCACTATGAAGACTGTTTTACAACGGATGTTGCGGCTCTTCTTTTGCGTATCCAAAAAATTAAACCGCCAACTACTAACCATAAAGGCCAGAGCGTTAGCATCACAATGCTGAGCTCTACAATACCGCTACCACCTTTGGCCAATGCATCGAGCATACGGGTAAATACGCCGGGCTCATTGTAGCCATTGGGTGTTTCAATGGGCTGGTAATACGTCAAATGAATAGTGCTAACGGCCGCTTGTGCCTGCATGTTCTTGATATTGAACGTAGCACTTTCTATCTCTTCTGTAATCGAATTGATTTGCGCCTGTACTTGCAAAATGTCTTCCATTTTATTTGCCTGTTTCAACAGCTCCATGTAGCGGGCACGTGTTTGCCGCTTGGCTTCTAACCGGCCCTGCACATCCACAATGGCATTGGTCACATCTTCGCTATTGGTTTTCTTCTCCCGCACATCCCCTTTAAGCGAAGTAATGGCTTGCATGAGTGCATCAAACTTTGCCACCGGCACTTTGATGGTCATTACATTTTGCCGGCGATAGTCCGATTGTGTTTCCTGTTCGCTATCCAGCCAGGCGCCATTGCTTTTTACAACGCCATACAACTGTGCACTGAATGACTTGAAATCGGCACACTCCATTTCTACTTGTGCGTTGCGAATAATTTGCCGGTTGAAAGGTGCCGGTGGAATAGCATTGCCACTGTTGAGTACTTGTTCTTCTTCAGGCGGTGGAGGCACAGGTGCAGCTGTAGAATCTGCAGCGGCTGCTGCATAATCAATCTTATTTTCTTGTCCTTCTGCCTGTTGAACATCGGCAGTAGCGGTTTCCTGATTGGCGCCGGTACTGCAGGCTACAGCAAGGGTAGCCAGTAGCATTATTACATGCAATGGTTTCATACGGTTGGTTTTTAGCAATGAGATGAATAAGACTACCTGTTTGCACAAATAGTGGTTGTTGTTGCATGCATGCTACAACACATAATTCACCACACTCATCATATGTAACCAATAGCAAAAGTTAAGACAAACAAAAACCGCATTTCTTTCGAAATGCGGTTGCATAAATTGATGTGCGTGGTTATTGCATATTTCCCATTTCAAGTATGGTATGCCACTCGGCATCCGTAACCGGACACACAGATAAACGGCCCTGTCTTATCAAGGCGAGGTTGGCTAATGAAGGCTCAGCTTTCAGCTCGGCCAATGTCACCGGCTTCTTAAAGGCTTTCACGGGCTTCAAATCCACCACTACCCAGTTGGGGTCCTCCGTGGTCGGATCCTGATAATGTTCTTTCGCCACTTTGGCAATGCCCACGATAGCCAACCCTTCGTTGGAATGATAAAAAAATACTTCATCTCCTTTTTGCATGGCCTTCAAATTGTTGCGGGCCTGATAGTTGCGTACGCCATCCCAAAAGGTTTGTTTGTCTTTTACAAACTGATCCCAACTGTATTTAAATGGTTCGGATTTTACCAGCCAATATGCCATAGTTATAAGTAGTGGTTATTGAAAAATAGATGTGCCAAAATTAGGTGAATGCGACAGTGTTGTGTTACAAAACAGCAGGAGTTCTCCTATTAACTTCAACAGTTATTTCCATTAACAAAACTTTTCCAATCGGGTTCAATCCAATGCAGCGCACCGGGCGTAATTGGTTGCGTTGATTACATGTAAACATCAATCCTCCATCAAAAATCATTTTAAAAAAAACGGTATGAAACTGACCAAACAATTTTTCGCAGCGGCCATTGCCTCTTTCCTTTTTGTAGGTGCACAAGCACAAAAAGAAAACACTAAAATGGTAGGCGGCGCTGCCATGTACCCTTCTAAAAATATAGTAGAAAATGCGGTGAACTCAGCCGACCACACCACGCTGGTAGCAGCTGTAAAAGCAGCCGGACTGGTAGAAACCTTGCAGGGTGCCGGACCATTCACTGTATTTGCACCCAACAACGCCGCTTTTGGCATGCTGCCTGCCGGCACGGTAGAAACACTGCTGAAACCTGAAAACAAAGCCACTTTAACGGCTGTACTCACTTACCACGTTGTAGCTGGCAAGTACGATGCCAAAAGCATTTTGGGCCTCATTAAAAAAGGTAACGGTAAGGCAGTGCTGACAACTGTACAAGGTGGTACACTCACCGCTACAACCGACGGTAAAACCGTAATGCTGACCGACGAAAAAGGCGGCATGTCGCATGTAACGATTGCTGATGTATTTCAGAGCAACGGTGTGATTCATGTGGTAGACCATGTGGTGCTGCCGAAGTAAGATGCTGGATGTTAGATGTAGGATGTCTGACATTTTGATAATCTGACTGCGTACAAGTCTTAAAGGCTTGTGCTTAAATAACTACAACAAAAAATCGCAAGGCATATCCTTGCGTTTTTTTATTTCTGACAACATCATTCATCATCCCTCATTCATCATTCCTTATTCATCATTCCTCATTCATCATTCCTCATTCATCATTCCTCATTCATCATTCCTCATTCATCATTCCTCATTCATCATTCCTCATTCATAACTCCCATCCACTCGCCAGCACATCGGCTAAATGCAGCACTTGCAGGTCGATGCCTTTCTTTTTGGCGACGCCATCAATATGCATGAGGCAACTCATATCGGTGCTTACCATGTATTGTGCATTGGTAGCGGCGGCATTGGTTACTTTCTGATCGGCCATGGCGCCGCTGATGGCATCAAACTTTACAGCGAAGCTGCCGCCAAAGCCGCAGCAGGTTTCTACATCGTTCATTTCGGTCAGCGTCAATCCACGTACGTTAGCCAGCAGGGTGCGTGGCTCTTGCTTGATGCCCACTTCCCGCAAACCGGCGCAGCTGTCGTGATAGGTGACCACGCCTTCAAAGCTGGCACCTACATCGGTAATGTGTAATTGATTCACCAAAAAATCGGAGAACTCAAACACCCGCTTGCTCAATGCATCGGCCTGACCGCTATACATACTGTTGGCAAACAATTGCGGGTAGTAATTTTTTACAAAGCCAATGCAACTGGCACTAGGTGCCACCACCACTGCATCATCCGCAAAATCTTGCAAAAACTTTTTGCAAACGTCTTTTGCATCTTCCTGAAAACCGGCGTTGAAAGCAGGTTGTCCGCAGCAGGTTTGGTTGGCATTGTAGCTCACTTCGCAGCCCACTTTGCGCAACACTTTCACCATATTAAACGCCACACCAGGATACAACTGATCCACAAAACAAGGAACGAACAATTGAACTTTCATGATGAAGATGATTGGGGAAGTTGGTGGATGTATAAACTCTTAAACCTGTGATCTTGTAAACTTGTCAACTCACTAATCGGCTATCGTTCTAATGCACGTTTTGCAGCAATCATTTGCAAAGCGGTAATGGCGGCCTCTTCGCCTTTGTGCCCGTGTTTACCGCCAATGCGTTCTTGTGCCTGCTCATCGGTTAGCACCGTCAGCACACCATAAATCACCGGCGAGGGCAATGTAATATTGAGTTGTGTAATGCCTTGTGTAATGCTTTGGCATACATAATCGAAATGCGGTGTATCGCCTTTGATTACGCAAGCAAAAGCAATATATGCATCAGCATAATCGTAGGCGCTATTGGCCAGTTGATGCACCATGTAAGGCACTTCTACTGCGCCAGGCACGGTGTATGTATGCACATCGGTAATGCCGGCAGCTGCAAATACCCTTTTAGCCCCGGCTTCCAGCTCGTTGGTGATGGCCGCATTCCAGGCGGTTTTTACAATGGCAATGCGCACCGGTGTAGTCAATTGTGGTACCGATGCCAACAATGCTGCATTTCCTATACTTGCCATATCAATATTGCGGGGTTTGAATTGTTAGCTAAGAACAAAAATAGCGACCCACACTGAGCCGCTATTTCTTGAAAATATTTTCGCCGGCATTACTCTACCGAGCCCAAACGAGCCAGGTATTTGTCTACCTGAAAACCACGGTCGGTACGGGGATATTTGCTTTTGATTTCTTTGTAATACTTGATAGCGTCGTCGTTTTTACCCAATGTTTCGCTCAGCAAACCTGCACGAAAGAGATTTTCCGCACTCAACGCTTGCTGTTCTGGATAATGGGTGCCAGCCTTGGCGTACATGCCAACGGCTTCTGCTTTTTTGCCCAGCTCTGCATAAGTATCGCCCAAGCGAGAGTAAGCAATGGCCTGAATTTCTTTGGCATCGGTGCTAAAGTCCTTCAGGTAGCCTTCTGCCTTTTTAAAGTCGCCCAAGCGAAGTGCACAAACGCCTGCATAAAATTTGGCGAGGTTGCCTGCTTTGGTGCCGCTGTAGCTGCTGGCTACTTTTTCAAAACCAGGAAATTGGCCATCACCATTCAGCGCCAGCTTCAGGCTGTCTTGCTGAAAGTATTGCTGTGCATGCCAGATAGCATCAGCTGCTTTTTCTTCCTGTGGTTTGGCAAAAAACTGCTGGTAGCCATAGTAGCCGCCTATAAGCAAAATGATGGCGCTGCCAACGTAAACAATAGGCTTACTGAATTTTGCCCAAAAGCCCTGCGCCTTCGCAATTACTTTGGCTGAATCGTCTACTACTTCTTCAATCTGTATGTTCTTATTATCCGACATGATAAGTGGTTGTGCTTAGAAATGGTTTAAAACAATCGTTGATATCAATGACTTAATCATTTATAAAAAGATGTGGCTCGTCTACGGCGTACACGTCTTTTAATACTTCGCTGTCATCGGGCCATGGGCTTTCTTCTGCAAACTTCACACTGTCTTCCACCACGGCATCTACACGCTGGTGAATGGCTTCGAGTTCTTCTTCAGTAGCCAGACCTTCTGTGCGGATGGTCATCAAAATTTGCTCGATGGGGTCACGCTGTTTGTACTCTTCTACCTCTTCTTTAGTACGGTATTTCTGAGGGTCAGAAATAGAGTGGCCTTTGTAGCGATAGGTTTTCATTTCGAGCAATGTGGGACCGCCACCTTCACGGGCACGTTTTACAGCACGTTCTACTGCTTCGTGTACTGCTTCGGGGTGCATGCCGTCCACCGCATCGCCGGGCATATCGTATGCATCGGCCAGGGTGTAAATATCTCTTACGTTAGAAGTACGCTCAATAGAGGTACCCATAGCGTAGTTGTTGTTTTCGCAAATGAAGATGACGGGGAGTTTCCAGGTCATGGCCATGTTGAACACTTCGTGCAACATACCTTGGCGGGCAGCACCATCACCAAAGAAAGCAAGGGCTACATTGTCGGTGCCTTTGTACTGCTCAGCAAATGCCAAACCTGCACCGGTGCCAATTTGGGCACCCACAATACCGTGGCCGCCAAAGAAGTAATTGTCTTTTCCAAAAAAGTGCATGCTACCACCTTTACCCTTGGCACAACCCGTGGCTTTGCCGTACAGTTCGGCCATGCAGCTTTGGGGGCTGATGCCTTTGGCAATGGCCAAACCGTGGTCGCGGTAGCCAGTTACATAAGGATCTTCCAAACGGGTGGCGGTCATACAACCGGCAGCAATGGCTTCCTGGCCAATGTAGGCGTGGAAAAAGCCACGGATTTTGCCGGCCATTTTATACATTTCTTCTGCCTTCAGCTCAAACTGACGAATCAACAACATCAGCTCGTACCAGTACAGGTAGGTTTCTTTCGTGAATTTCTTAGCCATACTACTTCAAAATGAGCCGCAAATATAGGTGGGAAGACCGAAACAGCGGAGCAGTGTAGCAGAATAGTTGAGAGTTGGGAGTTTGCAGTTTGTAGTTTGCAGTTTGCAGGGGAGGGAATGCGTAAAGTCTGCAATAAACAGTTGGAAATTTGAGGTTGGCAAAGCCAAAAGAGTTGGCAGTTTTCAGTTGGTAGTTGGCAAGCACTGGTTTCGGGAAATGGGTAGTTGGCAATTTACTTGTGTCTTGCTTGCTAACTGGAAACCGGAAATTGCAAACTGACATTTTAACCATCAACTACCAACCAACATCTATCAACTAAACTTCTACCTTGCGCCCCATGCTCCGGCTGCAGCACATATCGGCATTCCAGTTTAAAAACCATTTTTCGGCACAACAGGCTTTTACCAAAAAAGTAGTGGGCATTTGTGGCGCCAACGGGGCGGGCAAAACCAACCTGCTTGATGCCATTTACTACCTCTGTTTTACCAAAAGCTATTTTGCCGGCAGCGATGCCGCCCTGGTGCACCATGGGCAGGCAGGCTTTCGGGTGGCGGGTAAGTTTGCCATTGGCAGCAGTACCGCACAAGTGGCATGTGTGCTCCGCGAAACGGGCAAAAAAGAAATCAGCTGGAATGAAGAACCCTACTCCAAAGTGAGTGCCCATGTGGGCCGGCTGCCCGCTGTAATTATTGCGCCAGATGATGTGGAACTCATCACCGGTGGCAGCGAAACCCGCCGCCGCTTAATGGATGGGCTGCTCTGCCAGATAAATCCGCAATACCTGCAGCAACTGATGGAATACAACAAGCTATTGCAACAGCGCAACAGCCTGCTGAAACAAATGGCCGAAACGGGCAGCAAACAAAACAGTCTGCTGGATATTTTGAACGAACAACTGGCCACGAGAGCTGTATTTGTGCTGCAGGCAAGACAGCAGTTATTACACCAGTTTTTGCCGCAGGCAGAGCAACATTATAAACTGATTGCTGGTGGACAAGAGCATGTGGCTTTCAGCTATCAGGCATGCTTACCTGCCAACACCGACAGTAGTCACTACCTTGCATTGCTGCAGCAGGCTTTGCCCAAAGACTTGGCGCTGCAACGCACCACAGCCGGCATTCACCGCGACGATCTGCAACTGCTATTGGAAGGCCAGCCTTTTAAACAACTGGCCAGCCAGGGCCAACGAAAAAGTTTACTCTTTGCACTCAAGCTCACAGAGTACGAATGGCTGCAACAACACAAAGGCTTTGCACCGCTGCTGCTGCTGGATGATGTGTTTGAAAAACTCGACAACCACCGCATGACCAACCTGCTGCGGGAAGTATGTGTAGAAAAACAAGGACAGGTATTTATAACCGACACCCACCGCGACCGGCTGGAGGCTCAGCTATCCGCCATCGGAGCCGATTACGAAATCATTGACATTGCATCCTGAGCAGCCAGATTTTATTTACCTTGAACATTCAACCGACCAACCACATGAACAGCGAAATGAATATGGGCGAAGCCATGCAGGCCTTTCTGAATAAAAGCAAACTGAAAAAAGGCATACAGGCTCAGCAACTCACCGAAGTGTGGGAAAACATGATGGGCAAAACGGTGGCCCGCTATACCGATAAATTACAACTGGTCAATCATACTTTATTCATTAGTACCCATGTGGCACCGCTGCGCCACGAACTGATGTACCAGCGGGAAACCATTATGCAAAGGGTAAACGAAATACTCGGTGCTGATACCGTGAAGGAAGTAGTAATCAGGTAAGAAGTGGGAAGTACGAGGTACGAAGTGAAAGTATGATGTCTGATGTACGATGTCGGATATAGGTGGAAAGCAATTCAACTCATTATTCACCTCATTCAATGTTGTTTTTTTCTATGCACTCCATTATTGCCTATTGCCTTTTCCCTAATCAACTAATCACCCAATTAACCAATCAACTCTTCAACCCGTCAACTCAACCTCCTACCCCTGCATGGCTGTATCAAAATCGCCACGGGGTGAAGCAAAGAATTCTTCCAGCGAAAAAGATGGATAGAGCATGGCTTTAATCAAATTATTCATAGAAATAATACCGGCAAACTGATGCCCGTTAAATACAGGCAGGTAGCGGGTATGATGTGCAATCATCAGCTGCATCATTTCGTGGCGGCTGCTGTCGATAGATGCTGCAGGCAATTTGGTATCCATCACATCTGCCACTGTTTTTTCGGCCGCCTGCCAACCCGGCGTAGCCATCTTTTGCACCAATGCATGTTCCGTGAAAATGCCTTTGTACTCCCCCTCTTCCATCACCACCAAAAAACTGCGGTTGAGAGAGCTCAACAATCGGATGGCTTCGAGTGCATTGTATTGTGGATGTACGTAGTTGAAAGCGGTCGCTTTCTGACGGAGAATATCAGCGGCTGTAGTCATGGTGGTTGGGTTTTTCAGAGATGCTGAAATTTCTGCCAAAAACAAGTACTGCCGGATGACATTTATCACCCGAATTGCCACCAAAAAAGTGTACTTAAGAAGATGCTTAGTAAATGGCGCCCTCTTCTATCAGTCGGTCGGTAAGGCCGCTGTCGAACAAGGCTTCTTTGCTGCGCAAAGCTTCCCGCAAAATATCGTGAATGGTAATAACGCCAACCAGCCGGTCATTTTCCAACACAGGCAGGTAGCGGCCTGTACTACCCAGTATCATGTGGATGCATTCTTCTACCGTATGCTCCGGTGTTACTTCGGCAAGGCCCGTGGTCATGGCATCCCGCACAGGGCAGGTGGCGCTGCTTTTGCCCTCCAGTGCTACCTGACGGCTGTAATTTCTTTCGCTAAAAATACCCTCCAGTTTATCACCATCCATTACAATTACGTAGCTCAGGTTGAGGGTTTTCATCATGTGTAGTGCATCTACCACCATGGCATTGGGGGCAATAATATTGGCAGGCTTGGTTTTGCTGGCCAATATATCGGCAACAGTTCGCATAGGCTTGATTTGCTCGTTTTATTGTGGGTTGGTAAACTTACGGCATGCAGCCATACGGGCCATCATGTTGTATCAGCTTTACAATCTTGTTTTCAGTACGGGTGTCATCTCTCTCCGCCAGCTGTCGAAATCACCGGCAATGATGTGCTCCCTCGCCTGACCAATCAGCCACAGGTAAAAACTCAGGTTTTGCATGCTCGCCAGTTGCAGGCCCAGTATTTCGCCGGCTTTAAACAGGTGCCGCACATAGGCTTTTGTGTAGTAATTGCTGACGCCGTTGTCCAGCACATCATCCAGCACCGAAAAGTCTTTCTCCCATTTTTTGTTGTCGATATTGATAACGCCTTTGCTGGTAAACAGCATGGCATTGCGGCCATTGCGGGTGGGCATTACACAGTCAAACATATCTACACCATGGCTGATGCACTCCAGCAAATCCCACGGTGTACCCACGCCCATCAGGTAGCGGGGTTTTTCCCACGGCAGGTGCTCGCAGCTCCATGCACAATATTCATACATCATTTCGGGCGGCTCACCTACGCTGAGGCCGCCAATGGCATTGCCCACGGCATTTTTACTGCTGATGAATTCGGCAGAGGCTTTGCGCAAATCTTTGTACGTGCCGCCCTGCACAATGGGAAACAGGTTTTGATCGTAGCCATATTTGGGCTGCGTTTCGGCGAGGCGGCCAATGCACCTATCGAGCCAGCGATGCGTCAGGTGCATGCTGTCCATAGCATATTTGTACTCGCTGGGGTACGGCGGACATTCATCGAACGCCATGATGATATCGGCGCCAATGCTGCGCTGAATATCCATCACCCGCTCCGGGGTAAACAGGTGCTTGCTGCCATCGATATGGCTGCGAAACGTAACGCCTTCTTCTTTGATTTTGCGCTGCGCCGCCAGGCTAAACACCTGATAGCCGCCACTATCGGTGAGGATGGGTTTGTGCCAGCCGTTGAACTGATGCAGGCCACCCGCCGCTTCCAGCACATCGAGGCCGGGGCGCAGGTACAGGTGGTAGGTATTGCCCAAAATAATTTGCGCCTGCACCACATCATGCAGTTGCTGCTGGGTAACGGCCTTTACCGTACCCACGGTACCCACGGGCATAAAAATAGGTGTCAGTATTTCGCCGTGGTCAGTGGTGAGTTTACCTGCCCGGGCCTTGCTGGCGGCATCGGTATGTTGGAGTTCAAAAGATAATGCTGGCATAAGTGGGCAAAGGTAAGGGGGCAAGGGAAAGGTTGAGGACGAAGAGAAGGTCGAGGACGAGGGGAAGGTTAAGGACAAAATATAGAAAGAGGTTGAGAAAGAGGCTTGAATGAAAAGCCTGTGCAACACTGCATGGAGATGCTATCATCAACAATACAACATGTATAACCAGGTGGATTGTACTAACAAACAATACAAAATGTATAACGCTAGGACATTGAAAATCAATAATGTTTCGTTAGGCCTTTTTGAGAGGAGTAGCATATATTTACGTGTTATGGGCAACCTTAAAGACATACACTAATGGCAACGGACGGAGTTAAAATAATAGACGGAGATACAGCCCACGACACATATTGGGGCATAATGGATTTATATGACAGTGGTGCAGACTTCGACACCATTAGCAAAGAGTTTCCGCTTATTCAAACAGACCACTTTGACGATTTCGACAACGAGATTTATGTTACTTCTTGCGCCTTAGCTCTTTGGGAAATAGGACAGATGACAGAAGATAAATCAGCTTATGTAAAATCAATTATTGACAAAGGAGCTTGTGTGAAGGTGTGGACAGAACAGTATGGCCCGAAAGCAGGAAAGGCAAGGCAGAAGGAGCTCGATAAGTTTTGGAAGAAAATTAGCCAACCAAACACCAAAGTAAGGGCAAGGAAGAAATACAGGAAAATAAGCAACTTTTATTTCCAGCCTGACGACTTGTTGACTTTTCAACTCAAAGATGGGAATTACAGAGCAGTTATTTGTGCGTCAATAGACCAATACAGAGGTCAGTGCAATTATGTTTTAGTTCCCACAACATACAACTCAAATAAAAAGCCGACAGCAGAGGATTTGAAAGACAAAGAAATTTTGGGCAGACAAATAGGTAGCGGATACGACCAACAGACAACACGGGAAATGCAACCAGGAATAGAGAGGATTTGGGAATTAACGGGTGGAAATTGCAACTTCTTTTTTGGTGTTATCAAACTTGCAGTTGACCACAAAGACTTTATCAATTTCAAAGACAGGTTTGAAAAGGTTGGCACTTTAAAAATAGTTGAAGGATTAAAACAAACAGGTTCTTTTGGTTATGAAGAGAACTTCGATAGGTTTGAGACAATCTTTGGTGACTTGGAAAATCACATCAAGATTTTTCAGCAGCAAAAATATCCCGTGAAAACATTGTGCGACATATAACAACAAGAAAGGCAGCCCATAACATGGCATTCATACAATGGTGGCTGACGTGCATGTTACCAGCTTTAGTTTTTCAAATCAGCTTTATATCTTTATCCAAAACTGACGGAACAGGAATACCACCACTGCATAAATGCCCTTTTCGTTATCTGCAGGCTTTTCAGACCATTTAAGATAATTGACTATGATATATTTATTATGGAGTTTATTAAACATTGGAATTTTCATTTTTTTTATTGCAACCTGCTTCAAAGCGACAAAACTCGTTCGTGAAAAACTTGGACTTTTTGCTTCAATTATTTTTGTATTTGGACTATTATCTTTTATTGGAAACTCAAGCAACGATAACGACAACAAAGAACCAAACTCAAACCACATCAAGACCTGGAAATTTGTTTCAGAAGACAGTTTGAAAAGTAATGATAGCTACTTGCTTGACATAGACCTGGAGAAAACATTAATTGCAAAATATTACTTGGGCATTAAATATGGCAAAGACAAACAAGGACGAATTAATGTTCCAATAAGTGCTTATTCTTCGGCAAATGGTTTTATTAGTGGAACAAATTGGAAACCCATATCAATCATTGTTAACACGACAGATGACAATAATAAATTTGAATATTCTGTTGACGGAGTTGTAGAATGGAAATTACTTGGTGCGACAATATATTCTGAACTGAAAGAATACAAAGGCATAGCAATGACAAAATAAGCCTGCAGCTAGTCGAGTAAGCAAGGGCTATTTTTCCTTATCGGTCGGAGTCCCCTCCGACCGAAACGCTACCTCACATTACCTTGTTGCAGATTAAAACACTGAACTCATTGCGGCTGGAGAGGACTCCAGCCGATAAAATATCGGAGAGCATTTACCTGCCCTTATCAGTCGGAGTCCTCTCCGACCGAAACGCTACCTCACATTACCTTGTTGCAGATTAAAATACTGAACTCATTGCGGCTTGTGAGGACTCCCGCCGATAAAATATCGGAGATTATTCCGCTGCCATTATCGGTCGGAGTCCTCTCCGACCGAAACGCTACCTCACATTACCTTGTTGCAGATTAAAATACTGAACTCATTGCGGCTGGAGAGGACTCCCGCCGATAAAATATCGGAGATTATTCCGCTGCCCTTATCGGTCGGAGTCGGCTCCGACCGAAACAGTTTTCCCTTCCTCTCCGACCGAAACAGTTTATCCATACACATTCGTCAGTATTCCAAATCTGTCTTCACCCGTAGCATAATAGGTTGCACTGCTCCAAGCATATGCTTCGGGCGTAGCACAAAGCCCAGCCCTCACCGGGTTGTCATGAATATAGCGCAGCTTTTGCAGCAATGCCTCTTAACTAGTGATGGGTATGGCCAACGGATCCCGCTTCCAAAACTGGTACTGCCTGTCATTTTTTGGTGATGAGAATGTTGCCAATAATGCCGGTGCTTGTTCTGCCAATGCCTTTTTGAAATGGTGACTGGTAAACTTGCTAAAACTTGCCGCTGCAGATTCCTTCCGCTCATTTCCCTCCATGCGCCACAGCAAGTGTATGTGGTTTGGCATCAGCACAAATCCATAAATAGTTACCCATCGCTCCGAACACAAATGCCGCAAACTATCAAGTACAATGGTCCGCATCATTGGCTGTGCCAAGAGCGGTTGAAAACCTTGAATGGTTTGCGTGTAGAAATACAGGTTGAAATCATCCATTTGTCCCTGCCTGCTATAAAACAAATGCATGGTAAAGCTTTGACATTAATATAAGCTTGTGATTTCAAAATCAGAAAAAACAGTCAAAATAACGAAGTCGGCTGGTGGGGACACCAGCCGATAAGCAAGCAAGCACAACTCAAACTCATGTCGGCTGGAGAGGACTCCAGCCGATAAACAGAAATCAAACTTGCGTCGGCTGGAGGGGACAACAGCCGATAAGCAAGCAAGCACAACTCAAACTCATGTCGGCTGGAGAGGACTCCAGCCGATAAGCAAATAGAATGTTGTGTTGACAGCACTGAGGAAAGCAACAGATGCACTCCAATCAAACCTTAGCTCCTGCTGAGCACCCTTGCAAATCTGGCTACATCTACAGCGGGTAGCAATGGCGTTTGTTGCGCTATGTTGGCCGCCAGCTGCTGTGCAAAATAGGGGGCGAGTGTAACGCCCTTGGTACCCGTACCATTGAGGATGCCCACCTGCGGGTGCTGCGGATGCCAGCCGGCAAAAGGCCGCCGCTCCACGGTGGCCGGGCGAATAGCCGCCACATGGTCGAGTACGGTAAAAGGATGCTTCAATACACTCTGCAACCAGGCTTCCATTTGCTGGCGAAAAGCTTCGCTGGGCTGGTCGTTGGTATAATGATTGTTGTAGGTACTACCGGCCCAAAAATACCCGCCCCGCCAAGGCGTAAGGCTGTTTCCTTTTTTATAAATATGGTTGTTGGGCAAGCCATCTATCTGCAGTATCAGTGCTTCGCCTTTATTAAGGGCAAAGGGTAGCAGCTGAAAAAAGCCTGCAGCATGTGCTGCAATGCCATCGGCAAACACAATCTTATCGGCACGGATATCCTGGTATTGTACTCCGTCGGGCAGCAGTTGCAGTTGGCTGGCATCAAAGCGTTGTGCCAGCAGTTGCTGGTGCTGCAGCAGGTATTGCCGCCAGCCGTCGAGCATGGTTTGCAGGTCTACCTGATAGGCAGGTGCAATAATGCCGTAGCCCAACTCGTAGCGAAAATGTTGTTGCATGGCCGCCTCATCTTCAGGCCAGTGCAGGTATTCGGCTGCATACTGTTTGGCTTTTTCTTCAAAGTCTTTGCGCCTGTCGGGGCTGTTGAAAAAGTCGATGATATCGCAACGTTGAATGAGGGTAGTGGCAGGTGGTTGTTCTTGTGCAGGAGAGAATGTTTGCTCCCTCGAACTTCGTACTTCGTACTTCGCACTTATTTTCCTTCCCA
>JADLHL010000168.1 GCA_020848815.1 Chitinophagaceae bacterium
AAAAAAGAGTTCTTGAAGCATTTGTCTTCTCAAATCTCTCTGGTTTATACAGGTTATCAGCAGGGTAGATTTAGCTATCGTGCTACAAATGATGTCAATGGCGATGGTCTTAGCAGTGACCTCATTTACATCCCTCGTAACCCAAGCGAAATTACATTTGTACAGAATGGTGCCTTTACACCTCAACAACAGAGTGATGCATTTTTCGCTTACATAGAACAGGATAAATACCTGAGTACCCGTAAAGGTCAATATGCAGAACGCAACGGTGCTAATCTCCCTTGGTTCAGCAATCTTAACTTCAGATTCTTGCAAGATATTTTTACCAACTTTGGTAAGAACAACCAAAAACATAGCCTCCAATTGAGTATTGAAATTGAAAATTTCACCAACATGCTCAATAGCGACTGGGGTGTTCAAAAAAGATTGGTTTACAATAACGGTGGTATTCTAACTTTCGCGGATAGAGGTGGTGTTGGTGGTGCTCCCCGTTACCGTATGCCATTGGTAAACGGCGCATTAGCAACAAAAACTTTTGAAAGCATTATTGCAGTGAATCAAACTTGGAGAATGAACTTCGGTATCAGATATAGCTTCTAAATCGTTTGTTCTTTAATATTAAAAAGCGCAACTCTAAAAGGTTGCGCTTTTTAATATCTGAAAAGGGAGAATGAACTTTTATATACTATCACAGTTTCTATAGCAAATATTTTCAATCAACAAAAAAGCGCAACTCCCACCAGAAGTTGCGCTTTACTTATGAAAATGAGCTACAGTGTTTATTTCTTCTGCTCCTTCGCCCAATTGTCTTTCAGCGTTACAGTGCGGTTAAACACCAGTTTCGTGTCGTTGCTATGCACGGCATCCAGTGTAAAATACCCCTTGCGGATAAACTGAAAATGATTGCCTACCTGTGCTGTTGTCAATGCAGGTTCTATGTAAGCATTTTCAATAACCTGCAAACTGTCGGGGTTGATGTACGATTTGAAATCACCTTCTTCCGCAGCCGGATTTTCGACTTTGAACAAACGATCGTACAAACGTACTTCTGCAGGTACTGCATGTGCCGCACTTATCCAGTGAATGGTGCCCTTGGCATGAACGCCACTGGTATCACTTCCGCTGCGGCTTTCAGGTATGTACTCGGCCAGCACTTTGGTTACACGGCCAGTAGCATCTTTTTCAAACCCGGTACAGCGAACAATGTAGGCACTCTTCAAACGTACCACGGCACCCGGTGCCAGGCGGAACCATTTTTTGGAAGCTTCTTCCATAAAATCTTCCCGTTCAATCCACAACGTACCGCTAAAAGGAATTTCCCTTTCGCCGGTTTCAGGCATTTCAGGGTTGTTTTCTGATTGCATCATCTCTACCTGCCCTGCCGGATAGTTGGTTATTTCCAACGCCAGCGGATCGAGCACAGCCATTCTGCGCAAAGCTGTTTTGTTCAGGTCTTCCCGTACAAAAAACTCCAGCAAGCTCAGGTCTATAAGGTTTTCTCTTTTGGCAACGCCAATGCGGTCGCAAAAGTCGCGGATGGATTTTGGCGTGTACCCACGGCGGCGCATACCGCTAATGGTAGGCATGCGTGGATCGTCCCAGCTTTCTACATGGCCTTCATTTACCAGTTGTAGCAGCTTACGCTTGCTCATGACGGTGTAGGTCATGTTGAGGCGGGCAAACTCATATTGATGGCTAGGGAAAATTTCAAGCTGCTCAATCAGCCAATCATACAGGGCCCTGTGCGGAATAAATTCCAGCGTACAAATGCTGTGCGTAATGCCTTCGATGCTATCGCTCTGGCCATGGGCAAAATCGTACATGGGGTAAATGCACCATGCATCGCCGGTGCGGTGATGATGTGCATGCTTGATGCGATAAATAATGGGATCACGCAGCAGCATGTTGGGGCTGGCCATGTCTACCTTGGCCCGCAATACCTTGCTGCCATCGGCATATTTGCCTGCCCGCATGTCGGCAAAGATTTGCAGGTTTTCTGCCACACTGCGTTCGGCATACTGGTTGCGAACGCCGGGTTGTGTAGGCGTTCCTTTTTGCGTAGCTATTTCTTCGGAAGTACTGTCATCTACATAGGCCAATCCTTTCTCAATCAGCTTTACGGCAAAAGCATATAACTGTTCAAAGTAGTCAGAGGCGTAAAATTCGTTGGCCCACTGAAAGCCCAGCCACTGCACATCTCCCTTAATGCTGTCTACATATTCAGTGTCTTCAGTTACAGGGTTGGTATCATCAAAACGCAGATTGGTGGCACCACCATATTTGAGAGCCAAACCAAAGTTGAGGCAAATGCTTTTGGCATGGCCAATGTGCAAATATCCATTTGGCTCTGGCGGAAATCGGGTAAGAATGGACTTGTGTTTTCCGGCGGCTAAATCGGCTTCAATAATTTCTTCGATAAAATTCAGGCTCTTCTCTTCACTCATGTGTTGCTTGTTTTTGATACCACCTACACCTTATTTGCTACAAATAGCCCGGTAAACTGTGGCACTTCCTTAATACGCGAAGGCTGCAAATGTAACGCAATGCCCATGTTTCAAGGGGATGAAAATCACGATGCCAGCAGCAATGTGAAATTGGAGCGGAAGACGGGAATCGAACCCGCGGCCTTCAGTTTGGGAAACTGAAGCTCTACCCCTGAGCTACTTCCGCTTGGCACTTAAAGTTAGCCCGTAAATGGTGGGTAGCAAAAAATGCATCCGACTATCTTCTCCTGAAATGAGTAATATAGGTTCTGTTTGATATTCTTGTTTCTGCCCGCAAATAATTCCTGCTTCTGAAAAAGATATCATCATAATGCTGTGTCAGCACCCGCTGGTTAGTAAAATCAACGGCAGTTATTTGTAAGCTCAACTCTTGTTCATCATTTTGCCACCGGCTATTGATGTACCAGCTTCCGCTAAAGGATTGACCGTTGTCATTTTCATAACTCAGTGTACCGTTGTCGTAAAAAGTAAAACGGCCGTTGTTGAAAGGCATGCGGGCAGAGTTGCCGCCCCAGCCAACAGGGTTTACATCATCTATGCGCCAATCGCCAATAATGCGGCGGTCAGCACTGCGAAAAGCATCCTTCACACATCCGGAAGAAAAAACAGCGAGGCTTGCTGCCAAAAGGGTAACACTAAGTTTCATAGGCATTGGTTTTAAGATTGATACTTAAATTTCTCCAAAGCCTTGTTTACAGAATGTTAGCGCCAAATGGATTAACAAGAGATTTTGTGAACAGAATTCTAACGGAAAACCTGATTACAAACCATCCAGTTTGTAATCTATTTTCATGTCCATATCCATGGGTATTTCTATGGAATTGATTTTGAAAATACCAGACAACTGTTGCTGCAAACGAGCCGTTTGCATAAGACCTGTGCCAAGGTTTACATAAATCAAGCCTTGTTGTTTTCCTTTAAAATCAGCATCCAGTTTCATACCCATAATGTCGAATGCCGTATTGTCTTTAGGTTGGCCCAATGAAGGCGGACTGGCCAATGCCAAACCAGGCATGGCCACCTGCTGATCGGCATTGGTAATGGTTGATGTCAGCGCAATTTCTGCAATACCATTTTTAACCGACTTCAATTCAAAGTCGTTGTTAATGACCATGGTAAAAATTGACTTCATCCGAATCTGGTTTTTCCACTTTGCCTTCTCATTTACTTTTTTGCCGGGCAATACATAAAAACATTGCTCCAGCATGCCACTCATCATATCGTCATTAATCAATGGGCGGAGTGCTGTAGCCAGTTGCTTGCGTAGCTGTTCTTCCAAAGGCTGCAGGCCAGCTTCCACCACTTTCCACAAACTATCGGTGGACACTTTGGTGAGTACTTGACCCTTTTTTGAAATGGTAGCGGTAAACTCAACGCTACTCATCATATCCAGCACCCGCAAAGCAGCGGAGTCTTTCTGCGAAAGACTGTCTAGCGAAAACATGGTTTTATCCTTCCCCTGACTCAGGTTGTAATCTTCATAGGCAAAAGCCACTTGTGTGTTGCCATCGGGCAGGGTATCAAAGCGCAGCAAACTGCTGATACTTGTATTCATGGGCTGTTTCAACTCCTGCCCCAGCATTTTAACGGTAACCTTACCGCTAATATCCGTTTGCAGCCGGTAGCGGGAATCGTCGGCAGGTTGAAAACGCAAATCGTATTTTCCTTCGCGGCAGCCTGCAGCAGCTACCAATAGCACCAAGAGAAAGGCTTGACAAAAATGTTTCATGACTGTGTGGAATGCGCCAAAGATACCGGCTGTAAGTGAATAGACCACAACGGTGACTCTTGCTAATGGACAAGCGGCTGCAACATGTAGAATTGCCCGTCTTCTTATTCAAAATTGCCGTTACTTTCGCCCTGTGATTAGTCAGGAAACCGTACAGCGCATTATCAACAGCATCAACGTCCTAGAAGTGGTGGGCGATTTTGTGCAGCTTAAAAGACGGGGTGCCAATTACCTGGGCCTCTGCCCTTTTCATGGCGAAAAAACACCCTCGTTTACGGTATCGCCTTCCAAAGAAATTTACAAGTGTTTTGGCTGCGGCAAAAGTGGCAACTCCATCAGCTTTCTGATGGAGCACGAAAAGCTGGGCTATGCAGAAGCGCTGCGTTGGCTGGCCAAAAAATACAATATTGAAATTCAGGAAACGGAAGTTGACCCTGAATACAAAGAACGACAGCAAACGGCCGACAGTCTGTACATCATTAACCAGTATGCGCAAAAATATTTTGCGGAGCAACTCTGGGAAAATGAGATGGGCCAGGCTGTAGCATACAGCTATTTACAACAGCGGGGCTTTACCGATGAAACCATGCGAAAGTTTGGTTTGGGCTATTGCCTCAACGAACGGGATGCATTTACCAAAGACGCATTGCACAATCAGTACAATAAAGAGTTGCTACTGAAAACCGGTTTGGTATCGCAACGGGATTATGGCCTGCAAGACAACTACCGCGACAGGATTATTTTTCCCATTCACAACCACATTGGTAAAATCATTGGCTTTGGTGCCCGTCTCATCAAAAACAGAGACAATGCCCCGAAGTATATCAACACACCAGAGAATGAGCTGTATGTAAAAAGTAAAATTCTCTACGGCATTTATTTTGCCCGGCAAGCCATTGAGAAAAGAGATGAATGCTTGCTGGTAGAAGGTTATACAGACGTTATTAGTTTGAACCAGGCCGGCGTAGAAAACGTGGTGGCCAGTGGTGGTACCTCACTAACACCCGACCAGCTCAGGCTGATAAAACGTTACACCAAGCATCTTACCATTTTGTACGATGGTGATGCTGCGGGTATCAAAGCTGCATTGCGTGGTTTGGACCTGGCTTTGGCCGAAGGTTTGTATGTACGTTTGGTACTGTTGCCCAATGGCGAAGACCCGGACAGCTACGTACAAAAAGTGGGTAAAGATGAGTTCAACGAATACATCAATAACAACAAGAAAGACTTCATTCTTTTTCAGACAGAACTGGCGCTGAAAGAAGCAGGCAACGACTCACAAAAAAGAAGCGAGGTTGTTAACCGCATTGCAGAAAGCATCAGCAAAATTGATAAGGCTGAAGACTTTTCCCGTCAGCAGGATTACATACGTCAGTCGGCAAGTTTGCTGAAGGTGGACGAGGAAGGTTTGATCAACCTCGTCAACAAATACATTCGGGAAAAACTGCAGAAAGAGCAGCGTAAAAACCTACCCGATCAATCGCCATTGCAAGAGGCAGAAACAATGCCCGATGAAGTGGTGGATGCCAACCTTGCATTGCTGCTCACCAACGAACTGCAAGAACGGGCCGTAGTGAAAAGCCTGCTGCTGTATGGCTTGCTGCCCCTGCAGGAAGAAAGTGAAGAAACGGTAGCACAGTTCATTTTCAACAGCCTCGAAAACTTCCATTTCGATAATACGGAATTGGAAAAAGTGTACCTGCTCTACAAAAGCTGGTACGATGCCGGATTGGAACCTACCGAAAAATCATTCGTGTACTACCCCGATGAAGCACTCAATCGCCTGGTGATTTCGCTGCTGGAGTTTCCATACGAAATCAGCCCCAAATGGGAGGAGATGATTCAGAGCCGGCGCATGTCGGACATAGAGCAAAGCCGGAAAGATGCCAACCTTTCTGTGAGTTATTTTAAGCTGCGCAAACTGAAACAAATGCTGGAGCAAAACCAACAGGAGCTGGAGCATGAAAAAGATCCATTGGTGCAGCAGCAGTTGATTGAACTGCACATTGAGCTCAAAAAATTTGAACGGGAAATTACTTCTGTACTGGGTACGGTTATCCTGAAATAAGTAGGACAGAACAGTTTCCCGAATACGGTCTTGCTATTGTTTTTCCAGCATATCGCTGTACGAATGTGTAAGCAGTTGCGAAGCTTGAATCCCCAACAATTGCATGTAGTGATTGCACTGCTCATGAAGCTTGGCTGCGCCAATATTTCCATCTATATCAATGGCTTCTATTTCAGCGAAAGTGCCTAATCCTTCTACCCTGTCCAGGTGAAATTTTACGTTGTCGATAAAGTAAATTTCTCTGGCTTTGTGCACGGCTACTTTTACGCCCCAGGCTGCTGCCAGCACCGATTGTAAGTCATGACTATCGCCATGCAGTTGTGTCATATTTACAGCAGAACCTTTGGGTGTGGCACTGTTTTCCCTTGCATAAAAAATAAGTGAGTGTTCAATATTGCCTCGGCGAAGTTTAAGCCGCCCGTTGGGACAATTAAAATACACATCGGTTTGATGATCGGTGCCTTTGAAATCGGCTCCGGCCGCCATAAGAACGGCCCTTACGTTTTCCAGATTGTCGCAAGTTGCTTTAATTTCTACATTCAGGTGTGCTGCCATTTTTATTGTTTCAGATAGCTTCAAACATAGCCATAAATACCTGTTGATTGTGCTCGGGCATGTTCTGAAAACACAAAGCCCCGGAACAATGTC
>JADLHL010000169.1 GCA_020848815.1 Chitinophagaceae bacterium
TGTTGTAATTGATGACATAATCCTGGTCTTCGCCACGTTGTAATTGTACTCCATCAATAAACACTCTTTCTGTACCGGCCAGTATCACAAAGAAGAGCTCGTTATTGGCACCCCGCAACCGGTATGGTCCTTGGTTGCCCTCCTGCCCGTTGAACACATTGCGGGTAAATTTTCCTTTGGCAATGGCTGCACTAACAAAACTGGTATTGCTCGTTTGCTTGCCCAATCGTTGTGTGGTTTCAAAAGCAATGCCTTGCTGGCGTTTGAAATAACTGAGAAAATACGTGGGTTGCTGCCGCACATCAATGTCGCCCAAACTGAGCGTCCAGTTGCGTTTTTTAAACTGCAGCCAAATGCGGTCAAACTCATTCAGCTGCTGCGTATTTCCATCAGGTTGTATAGGTATGTTGTTGTCGGTAATGGCAGCAGCAATTTCAATGCTGTCGCCCAGCATGCCATTTACCTGCAGGTTAAACAGTGAGTTCACCACTGCATCCTGTGCATTACCAAAACTCAGGCTGCGGCCAAAACTACCTGTGTAATTGAGCTTGCCAAATCCCTGCTGATTGTTGCTGGTATTCTTTCGCTTCGGCACGGGCATGGCTTTAAAAAAGTTGGCCACACTATCGTATTGGTAGCGGTACACTTTGTTGGCAAAACCAAACGGAAACACCCGGTAACTCACCCATACACTATCTGAATTGGGCAGCTTCATCCATTGCAGAGTAGCCCTTACATCATCCCATACGTATTGCAGACTATCCATTCCTGCAATACGAAAACTACCGGGCACTGCACTCAAACTATCTAATTGCATGGGGGCTTGTTGTACAGCAATTTTTTTCACCCGAATGTTGGAGCTCACTTGTGCCCATGCAGTGGTGCTTGCCAGCAGGCAAACAATATACACAGCTATGAAGCAAACAAATTTCAACAGTAAAGCACAGTTAGTGGTTGCAATATACTGAACGCCTATCCGCAGCATTTGGTATGCACAAAAAAGACGGCCAGTGGCTGACCGTCTTTTACACATATTGTTCGTAGCTGCTTACGCATACAATTCTTCACGAAGCTGATGCACCCGCTCATCTTCCAGGTATTCATCAAAGGTCATCAGTCTGTCGATGATGCCTTTGGGTGTCAACTCAATTACCCGGTTGGCGGTGGTTTCCATAAATGTATGGTCGTGGCTGGTAAGCAGCACAATGCCTTTGAATTCTACACACTGTTCGTTAAATGCCTGAATGCTTTCCAGATCAAGGTGGTTGGTTGGCTGGTCAAGTACCACGCAGTTGGGGTTTTGCAGCATCATGCGGCTCAGCATGCAGCGTACTTTTTCACCACCACTCAGCACGTTTACTTTTTTCATAATGTCGTCGCCGCTAAACAGCATTTTACCCAAAAAGCCCCGCAGGAATGGTTCATCAGCATCGGTTACATGCTCAGGCACAAACTGACGCAACCAGTCCATCATAGGCAGGCCCTCTTTGAAAAACTCTCCGTTTTCCAAAGGCAGGTAAGCTTTGGTAATAGTGGTACCCCACTCCATTTTACCAGCATCTGCAGTAGCGTTGCCATTAATGATTTCAAAGAATTGCGTAACCGCTAAGGGGTCGCGGCTGTAAAAGGCAATCTTCTCACCCTTCTGCACACTGAAAGTCACTTTATCAAACAGCTTACGGCCATCCACCGTTTTCGACAAACCTTCCACGTTCAAAATCTGGTTGCCCACCTCCCGCAATGGTTGGAAAATGATGCCCGGATAACGGCGGTTAGAAGGTTCAATTTCTTCAATGGTGAGTTTTTCCAATGCCTTTTTACGGCTGGTAGCCTGCTTGCTCTTACTTGCGTTGGCACTAAAGCGGGCAATGAAATCAATCAACGCCTGACGCTTCTCTTCTACTTTCTTATTCTTATCGCTCAACTGGCGGGCCATCAATTGGCTACTCTCGTACCAGAAGGTGTAGTTACCGGTAAATACCTTGATTTTAGCACGGTCCACGTCGGCCACATGTGTACACACGGCATCCAAAAAGTGACGGTCGTGGCTCACTACCAACACAATGTTCTGGTAGTCGGCCAAAAAGTTTTCCAACCAGCTGATGGTTTCAATATCGAGGCCGTTGGTCGGTTCATCGAGCAGCAAAATATCGGGGTTGCCAAACAATGCCTGTGCCAACAACACCCGCACTTTCATGGTACCGGGTATGTCCTTCATCAGGCTTTGGTGGTAAGCTTCCACCACACCCAGGTTACTCAGCAGTGTAGCGGCATCGCTTTCAGCGGTGTAGCCACCCATTTCGCCAAACTCAGCTTCGAGTTCACCCGCCTTCATGTAGTCTTCTTCGGTAGCGTCGGGGTCGGCGTAAATAGCGTCTTTCTTGTGCATCACATCCCACATCACTTTGTGGCCCATCAGCACTGTGTTCAGTACCGTTTGCTCATCAAACTCAAAGTGGTTTTGCTTCAGCACCGCCATGCGTTCGCCGGTGGTTATTTCCACCGAACCCTTATTGGGTTCAATTTCACCACTCAAAATCTTCAAAAAAGTAGACTTACCGGCACCATTGGCACCAATTACACCGTAGCAGTTACCCTTTACGAAGTTGATGTTTACCTCATCAAACAAAACCCGCTTGCCATAGGCCAGCGTTACATTTTTTACACTAATCATAATTGCCTGGAAACGAAAATTGAGGCGCAAAGGTAGCCAAAGCAACCCAAAGGAACAGGCATTAAATCTTGGCAGTTATAAGTGTTGTTGTATCTATTCAGCAATAGCATTGGGGGCTGTCAGCCGCAGCGCTGACATCAGCTACTGTTCCGGCTGTACGCTTGTAGTGCCCCGCCTTGGTCATTTCCAATGCAGCCTACAGCTGCGGGGCAGCTACCGCTTCCATCCGGCAGCCCATCTGCAGCCGTGCAGTACTCGGCAAAAAAAAGCCCGGCAGCGCTTGGCTACCGGGCTTGTATTTACTGCTTTGGCATAGTGCGGTTTCAATCACTATATCAGCGACAAGTACTCTTCCATGTTTTGCATCACGGTGCTGGCCACCAACTTTCTGAATGGCATGGTATTACCCCGCACATGGGCATCTTCCAATGCTTGGTAATACTCCAACCTATCCGTCAAATCGCCTTTAATGTTTGCAATATAATAGCCCCCCTGCATCAAAATCAGGTTCATCAGCAGGCGGCTGGTACGGCCATTGCCATCCATAAAGGGGTGAATACCCACCAGCATCAGGTGCATATCTGCAGCCAGCAGCACAGGGTGCATGCGTACCCGGTTTTCCTGATAGTAAGCCAGCATTTTCTCCATTTCCATGGGTACATCAAAATGCTGAGGAGGCACATGTTCGCTGCCACTTATGCGTACTTCTACATTGCGGTAGGTACCCGCCCAATGCTTATCGATACCCTTCAAAATGAGGTAATGCAACTCTTTAATCAGGCGTTCAGTTATACGTGTACCATTTTGCACCATACTTTCAATGTACTCCACCGCTTCGTGGTGGTTCACCGCTTCCAGGTGCTCCCGTACACTTTTACCAGCAATGGTTATTCCCTTCGATACCACCAATGAAGTCTCTTGAAGGGTGAGGGTGTTACCCTCAATTTTATTGCTGTGGTAAGTATACCTCGTATGAAAAAAATCCCGCAGCCGGGTTAGTTGGGTTTCATCCAAAGGCTGCTTGGCTTTCACGGCGGCTTTCAGTTCATCCAAAGCATGCAGTGAGGTTTCCAATTCTGCAGGTACTGTTTCGCCATTGGCGGCATACACTTCAACCCGCTCCATCACCATGCTCAGTACTTCCTCGGCATACTGCGGATAGCCTTCCAACTGGCGCAGCACTTTGGCAGTCAGCCATTCTTTCTGCAGCAGGTTCATATCCAGCCGCAGCACTTCTGCCAGTTTGGGCAAAAGCTCTTCTGTGGCCAGCCGCTCTCCGCTTTCTATGCGGCTCAGCAGCGAAGCATCCATATCAAGGGCTTGTGCCAGCTCTCTTACCAGCATTTTCTGCGCTACCCTCGCTTCTTTAATGATATGTGCGAACTTGTTTGTCATTTTTATTCATGACAAATTTAGTCATTTTTATTTGGAAAAGAAAAGTCTTCTCAGACTTTTCTACATTTTTTAAATGCCTAGTTCTACCTGAACCATCGCATTCACCCGGTTTTTGTAAGGATACAAAAGGCTTTGTTTTTGTGGGTGGTAGCGGCTATCCAACCCAAAATAACCCTGGAATTTTACCCGATGCTTATTGAGGTAGTAGGTATAACCCAGTGCTTTAGTCCGGTATTGATAAATGTGTTCTTCAAACCCCTTTTTAGGTTCGGTGCCTGCAAATCGAACCACCATTTCTGAACGGCGGCTCAGCATTTTGCTTACATGAATATTAAAGCCCTGCCCTTGCGGAATGCGTAACATGGCAGTATTGTTTGAACCATTTAAGGTATAGCCGTCTACTTTTCGATTAAAATATTCACCCAAAATGCCCCAGCCTTGGTATTTAAACATCATGTCGGCTATAGCAGTCCGCATATTTACAGGATTTGGCAAGGCAGCCCCCAACTGGCCGCCAGCACGGGTTGTTTTATCATTTACATTATAGCTAAAACCTACCGACAGTTTAGGCGTCTTTTCTACCTCAAGGTCACCTTCTGAATAATCGCCCAAATTTTTGAACGTTCCAAAAGGCAGGTACTCAATGCGGCCGGTATAAGAAAGTCCATCGTTGCTATAATTCTGACCACGGCCCTCACCGCCGGTAATGGCCGCCTTATACATAATCATTTGCTTACCCACAGGTATTTGTCCGTAGGCAAACAAACCGGCGTCGCGGTCGAGGGTATAAACCGAGTTGGCAATAGAACGGTCAGGCATTTGCAGGTTGCCCGATGAGATTACCCTTTCACGGTTTCCGGGCAGTTTGCTTTGCCCCAAACCAAAGTAGAAATTCTTACTAACGTTGTAATACACCATGGCATCACGAACGGTTTGCGCAATAGTGCCAGACACCAAATCCTGATCGCTTCTGGAAAAAGACAGTTGAAGGTAGTAGCTCACCTTGGGCGAAATAACAAAACCGTCGAAACGCAACCGCACCCGCCGAATGAGTGTTTCAAAGCCGGGCTCATCAGATTGATCGAGTTTTGAAAAGTACCCAAACCGATTTTGCATCCGAAAGCGAACGTTGAGCAAAAACACCGAGTCTTTATGAAACACCAATCCATTAGGGCTTACCAACAAGGGTTTTTCGTCTGACTCCACCTGAGCCAACAAGGTTGATGGAATGAATACAAATACAAAACAAAACATTGCCAAACGAAAACCGGCCTTTTCCTGCTGTTGGAAAAGACCAGCTACAAATTTTCTCGAATACATGTTAGCCGGTTAAGGCTGCAAAAGTGATGTTTTTACAGCACATATCGTCATCCAATGTCTGCCTGCAATGCCGATAAATCCAGAAAATCACTCCGTAAAAAGTAAGTCGTTTCAAACGCTAGCCCCTGCTGCCAAACAGCTTACTGCCCACTCGTATCATGTTGCTGCCAGCTTCTATTGCAATGGCATAGTCCGCACTCATGCCAAGAGAAAGGATCCTCATGGAAAAATAAGACACTTCCTGATTGGCATACTTATCAAACGTATTTTGTGCAATTGAAAATTCCTGTCGGATTTGTTGCACATCATCTACAAATGATGCCATGCTCATGATACCGACAATCCGCACGTTTTCCAAAGCCGATAAAGCTTCATGATTCAACATTTCGCTTACCTCATTTTCATCCAAACCAAATTTCGTTTCCTCTTGTGCAATATGCATTTGCAACAGCACATCAATCACACGGCTGTTTTTTGCAGCCTGCTTATCTATTTCTTTCAGCAATTTCCAACTATCCACCCCATGAATGAGGTGCACAAAAGGCGCTATGTATTTTACCTTATTGCTTTGCAAATGCCCGATAAAATGCCAACGAATATCTGACGGTAGTTGTGGCTGCTTATCTACCAACTCCTGCACGTAATTTTCACCAAAATCACGTTGGCCCAATGCATACAAAGCCCTGATATCTTCTACCGGTTTGGTTTTACTTACAGCTACTAATTGCACTCCTTTAGGCTGTAACTCCTTCATCAACGCTTGATAAGCAGCAGTATTTACACTCATTTTGTTTGGTTAATTGTAGATGTATCAATCGCAATCACATTCCCATTCTTTGCCCAGATCTATCACCGTCACTACTGTAACTTCATCGGCACAGGGGGCAAAAATAATGCGAACCCGCTGGCCGTCGTTGGTGCTGCCTTCCACGGCATACTTGCGGTTGCAATCGCTTCGGTTGCCAATGTCGCTTTTCTTGTAGTTGATGTCGCCGTTACGCAAAATGTCTTTTACCTCGGCCTGCGTAATGTGCCTGCACTCCATACGGCAGCGGGCATGCTTGCTGTAGTTGATTTGTGATGGCGTCCGGTTGAGGCCGCGGTTGTCATTGCTATTATTGCGGGTAGCTTCTTTGCGGGTGGTTGGGCGTGGATTGGTGCCGCCGGGGTTGCACTGACGCACCACCAGCCAGGCAATGCCCAACAAAACCAGTGCCAGCACCGGGGCAAAACGATTGGCTTTCTTTCGGGTTACAGACATACTGCAAAGTAAAGCGGGAAAGATATCTGATGTTTGATGTCTGATATCTGATGTAGAATACTGCTGACACCCTCGACCTCAACCTTGCCCTTGCCTTCAACCTCCTTTCTTTCCGCTTTTAGCATTTCACCTTCCGCTTCTACCGCTTACCTTTGCCGCCCTTATGCTGGCAGCTACCAAAAAGAAGACCGTTGCTTTTCACACCCTCGGGTGTAAGCTCAACTTTTCGGAAACCTCCACTCTCAGCCGTCAACTGGAAGCCGACGGTTTTGAGAAGCGGGAGTTTACCGACGTGGCCGATGTGTACGTCATCAACACCTGCAGCGTAACCGACAATGCCGACAAAGAATGCCGGCAACTGGTGCGCCGCATACAGCGCAAGGCTCCCGAAAGCCTGGTGGTGATTACCGGCTGCTACGCCCAGCTCAAGCCCAAAGAAATAGCCGACATACCCGGCGTTGATTTGGTTCTGGGTGCTGCCGAAAAATTCAACATTACCAAACACATAGCCGAGCTGAGCAAGGGCGACAGCACCCGCATCAGCAGTTGCGATATTGAGGCCGTGAGCGGCTTCAACAGCAGCTGGAGCCAGGGCGACCGTACCCGTACTTTTTTAAAAGTGCAGGACGGCTGCGATTACAGCTGTAGCTTTTGCACCATCCCCATGGCACGTGGTAAAAGCCGCAGCGACAATGTGGCCAACGTGGTAGCCAATGCCGAAAAACTGGCCGCTGAGGGTGTAAAAGAAATTGTACTCACCGGGGTAAACCTCGGCGACTTTGGCAAGGGTCCCGATGGCGATTTGAAATACGAAGAAAACTTTTTCGATCTGGTAAAAGCTCTGGATAAGGTGGAAGGCATCAGCCGCTACCGCATCAGCAGCATTGAGCCCAACCTGCTTACCGACGAGATAATTGATTATGTAGCACAAAGCCGTGCTTTCATGCCGCATTTTCATATACCGTTGCAAAGCGGCAGCGATACCATTTTGGGTATGATGCGCCGCCGCTACAAAAGACAGCTGTATGCCGACCGTGTGGCCCGCATTAAACAGCTGATGCCCCACTGCGCCATTGGTGTGGATGTGATTGTGGGCTTCCCCGGCGAAACGGATGCGCATTTTAAAGAGACCTTCGACTTTTTGCACAGCCTCGATGTAAGTTACCTGCACGTATTTACGTACAGCGAAAGAGACAATACCAAGGCATTGGAAATTGCTGATGTGGTGCCTGTATCAGTACGCAACGACCGCAACAAAACATTGCGCAACCTCAGCTACATGAAGCAGCAATATTTTACCGAACAGCACAAAGGACAAACCCGCACTGTACTGTTTGAAGGCCATGAAAAAGGCGGCATGATGGAAGGTTATACCGACAACTACATTCGCATACAAACGCCCTTCCGTGCCGAGTGGGCCAACCAGTTGGTGGACTGGACGATTTAGGAAATCATGCACTGTTCCATCATTCTGCCTTCTTTATAAGCAGCAATTATTCTTTTTGCCAAAGCCAAACCGCGATGATCCAAAAGGGCAATGCACTGAGGATGATTTTCCCATTGAGGCTGAGCCCGCCAACCAAGAGTACCATAAACGCCAGCGTACCCATGAGCACAATGCTGGTGCGGGTTTGCCAGCGGCGGGGCTTTGAGGTTAACAATGTGTACAACAGCAGCAGCTGTCCTAAAAACGGCAGCAACACCAAAGGATGCATAAATGTATTTACGGTGTCTTTTTGCAGGGTAATGATTTGCCATTCTATCTGTGCTACAAATGCATGCTGCCTTTTACCCCACTCGAGGTAAAGGCATAAAAAAGAAAGCAACAAACCTACCCGTAATACTTTCACTGGCATACGGCAAGCTACTGCGGTTTGGGGCGAGCAGGTATGAGAAAGATTAGGTTTTGCAACTGCTAAAACCGAACAGCAAAATGCTGTTTCACTTTAAAATCTTTGCGAAACAAGGCTATGCCAATAAAAAATAAATCGATGGTCATGGTTACCCGTTCATCGGCTATTACCTGCTGCCACGCTTGTTCCATTTCGGCACTCCAGTGCACATCATCGAATACAACGATGCTGTATTCATGCAACAATGGATAAGCCTGTTCAAAATAACGAATGGTTGGCTCGTAGCGATGATTGCCATCAATGTACAGCAAATCTATGGCCGCTGATTGCTGCAGCAAGTCAGGAAAAGTGTCATCAAAATTGCCCACCACCTGATGGATCTTGTGCAGCTGCAATTGTTGAAATCCTTGTGCTGCCAGCTCGGCTATGGCTTGAGCACCTTCCAAAGTATGCAGTTGCTTTGTATGCGGCGATGCTGCGAGGTAGGCACTGGTTACGCCCAATGAGGTACCGAGTTCTACAATGTTGTTGCAGGCGTAAAAACGGGCCATGCGATGCAGCAGCTGCGCATATTTCTTCGGCTTCAATGCAGCAGCAGCAATGGATTGTACACTGCGCTGTTTCGTAGCACCGGTTCGGCTGCCGGCACCATAATCTTGTATCGTCAATACCTGCTCGTTGGCCAGCAACTGGCGGCGCCATTGCTCAATGGGTGCATAGCAATCGTATACCTTTTTGTCGTTCAGCACTTTGATGATGAACTCAAACACAAAGGGTGAATGCACTCCGTGGCCCTGACCATTGTGGGCATGCCAATAGTATTGCAGGTATTTTTTGCCTAACTGAAAAGCGTTGTACATCCTTGTGGCTTAGCCTTGTTTGCGTTCCCAAATTTCGATGGTATGGGGCAGTTTGTTTTTTTCATCCGGAGCAAAGTCTTGTGCTTTTACCAGCTGCCATTCGTCCCATTTTACCCCATCAAAAAAAACATCGGCGTCATCATAACGGGCATGTACACGGGTAATGTAAATCCGCTCTGCTATCGTCAGCGATTCTTTGTAAATCTGACCACCACCAATCACAAAGATTTCTTTGGTGTGCAGCTGCCTGGCTTTTTCAATGGCATCAAACAGGTTGCCGCATACTTCCGCACCTTCAGCCTTCCAGTCGGGCTGGCGGCTGATAACAATATTGGCCCGGCCTTGTAAAGGTTTGCCCAACGATTCCCAGGTTTTACGCCCCATGATGACGGGCATGGCCCAGGTAGTGTTTTTAAAAAACTTCATGTCGTTGGGCAGGTGCCACAAGAGGTTGCCCTCTTTTCCGATGGCATTGTTTTCGGCGGCGGCTACTATTATGGAAATGGTCATTTCTGATTGATTGAATGGTTGAAGCGTTAAGGAGTTGACTTGTTGACGAGGTGACGAGTTAACCACTTGATTACATCCCTATTCCTAATGAACTAATCAACGAGTCAACCTATCAACGTTCCTACACCTACACCGCCACCGGCGCTTTAATGCCCGGATGGCACTGATAGTTTTGCAACTCAAAATCGGCATAGGTAAAATCGAAGATGCTTTTCACTTCCGGATTGATACGCATTTGCGGCAGTGCAAACGGCGTTCGGCTCAGTTGCAATTCGGCTTGCTCAAAATGGTTGCTGTACAAGTGCACATCGCCAAACGTATGTACAAAGTCGCCGGGCTCCAGGTTACACACCTGCGCCATCATCATGGTGAGCAATGCATAAGAAGCGATGTTGAAAGGCACACCCAAAAA
>JADLHL010000170.1 GCA_020848815.1 Chitinophagaceae bacterium
AACAACCAATATCGCCCAACTTTTTTCATGAGATTATTTTCAACGCTGTTCACTACTGTTCTGTAAACATGAGTGCACTGTCGTTTAGTTTGAAATGCTTTTGCTGTGTCAAAATCATTACTTCAGCACAGGCCAGCAAAACCGGACCATAGCCATGCGCTGCAAACACATTTACAGGACGATGATAATAGAACGCAGGTTCGAAGCCCATGCCAGTTCCCACACATGTACCTTCTACTTGTCCCTTGTCGTTTACCTTGGTGCTAACGGCATTCCATGCCAGCAGTACAGCAGGGCCAAATGCTTTGGCATCGAGCCATCCTTTGTTGATGCCATGCGCCATGCAATAGGCATAAATAGCAGTGGCCGATGTTTCAAGATAGGAGTCGGTGCGGTCGAGCAACTGATGCCAGAAACCACTACCCGACTGATACGCTGCCAGGCCGGCTGCATGTTGTTGAAACTGCTTGAGCACCTTGGCATAGCCGGGATGTGTAGCTGGCAATACATCCAGCAACTCACTCATAGCCATGAGGGCCCAGCCATTGGCACGCCCCCAGTGAAACTGTGGATGTGGCTCCATGCCCTGAATCCATCCGTGCATGTATAAGCCTTTGCCCGTATTAAACATGCGTTCACTAAACTGCAGTATCTGACGCACTGCATCATCGTAATATGCGTTATTGCCGGTGAACTTACCCATTTGTGCCAACGCTGGTACACTCATGTATAAGTCATCGAGCCAAATGCTGTTGGGCAATGGCCTGTTGCGGGCAAGGGTTTTATCTGCCAACCGAAATTCTTTGTTGCTGATAAAATCCATGTAGCGATCAATCAATGGCCGCATGGGTGTTTGCATATTACCATTGGCCGACTTAATCATGGCAGCACACACAGCGCCGGCATCATCCAAAGCATGTGGCTCCAGCACCTGCTTCAGCGGATTGCGGTATTGAGGAAACACTTTGCTCATTTGGCTAAAGTAGGGCGCCACTTTTGCCAGAAATTGTACCCTGTTGTGCGTGTAGTCTGCATACTTTTTATCGCCGCTGGCTTCACTCATCCGCAGCATGGCCGAATAGGTAACACCCCATTCGTAACTGGTAAGCCGGTAATCACCGGTTTGTAGTACAATGTTGGTATCAGGCTTCGATAAATCGGTTGTAACCAGACCTGTTCGCTTATCGAGCAATGCATACGGAGTAGTAGCATCGAGATAGGCAAATACTTTATCGGCAACCGCTTTTATTTTTTGCTGAGATGGTGCCTCGTATGGTACGGGATAATCAGGCTTCAGCAAATGCAATGGCGAAGTAGCATCGCTGCCGCCAGTTTTTACATACTGTGCTTGCAGGCTACCTGCAGTAGTGCAAATACATGCTGCTGCCAGCATGCTCATTTTTCCCAATGATTTCATAGGCTTCATTCAATCGTTATTGAAAAATCGGTTTACCTGCAATGTTGTGTGATGCTTTTGTAGCACAAAAAACAGTTGCGCAATCACTGCTTCTTTAAAGAAGAAATCATTGCGCAAACAAAATACGGAACAGCAGTTGTCAATCGTCCTGTTGCGTCCTGAAAGATGCGATTATGGTAATAAAAAAACGGTCATGGTTTTGGGGCCATGTGCACCCAACACCAGCGACTGTTCAATATCGGCGGTTTTGGATGGTCCGGCAATGAACACACCAAAATCGTACTGGCCTATGGCCTGCACTTTTTGATATGCATTGTGCATGTGAGCTACCAGTTCCTGCTGTGGCAGCAACACCGCCAAATGCTGGCATATAAATGGCAGAGCACGAAGCTTGTATTGCGCTTCCGTTACCCACACAGCGCCGTTTTCGGCTACGCCAAAAGCAGCATCCATCAGGGCAATGTCAACATTTTGCAACAGTGCCGGTTCTTCAAACGCTGCATCAGGCAAAGCCTGAAAACCTTGTACAGTAGCCGATACATTGAGGATATTACTGTTGGCATCAAATGCATGCAATAAGGTAGCCGTTACATCTTCACCGGGTAAAATGCGGATGACACGACCACCAATGCCCGACAAGGTTTCAACAAACTTTTGCAGCGCATCCCACTGTGCGGCATGTGCAGGCAATTCCAAACCGGGCAATGCAACAGATGCCGGCTGATTGGCTTTTACTTGTGCTAATATTTTCGATCTGGATGACATCAGGCTTTCTTGTTTTTGGCGTACCACTCACTAAACGATTGCTTTGGCGGTGCAGGCATTTCCCGTTGTTTGTACCATGGGTTCAAACTGTTTTTGACCATAAACGGCGCCAGGCGCAGCACGGTTCTGGCAGCTTTGCCCGCAAAGCGGTACAACGCAGGCTTACCCAACAACCATCCGGCCATTTTCATCGACACTGCTTTGCCTTTCGGCGCTAGTCCTTCCTTGTACAATTCCTGTCGCCATTGATACAGCTGTTCGTGAATATCAATTTTTACCGGACATACATTTGTGCAAGAGCCGCACAGGGTACTTGCAAAAGGCAAATCGGCATGTTTACGCATATCGAGATTGGGCGCCAGAATAGAACCGATGGGACCACTGATGGCATACTTGTAACTATGGCCACCACTGCGCCGATACACCGGGCATGTATTCATACACGCACCGCAACGAATGCATTTCAATGAATTGCGAAATGCTTCTCTCCCCAACTGACGGCTTCTGCCATTATCTACCAGCACTATGTGCAACTGCCTGCCCGGTGCGGGTTTGCGAAAATGACTGGTGTAAGTTGTAATAGGCTGCCCGGTAGCACTACGGGCCAGCAAGCGGGTAAATACGCCGAGGTGCTGCCGCTGCGGAATCAGTTTTTCGATGCCCATGCAGGCGATGTGTACGTCGGCCAAATGGGTTCCCATATCGGCATTGCCTTCATTAGTACACACCACCACTTCGCCGGTTTCAGCTATGGCAAAATTGACACCGGTGATGGCCACTTTGCGGGTCAGAAATTTTTCACGCAAATGAATACGGGCTGCACCAGTGAGGTATTGCGGATCGGCATTGCCTTTAGGGGTGTGCAAATGCTGATGAAACAATTCACCGATCTCTTCTTTTTTCCAGTGAATGCAAGGCAACACAATATGGCTGGGAGTTTCGCCGGCCAATTGCACAATGCGTTCGCCCAAATCGGTATCTACCACATCAATGCCATGCTCATGCAGGTATTCATTCAACCCACACTCTTCGGTGAGCATGCTTTTGCTTTTTACAATTTGCTGCACTTTGTTTTCCTGCAAAATGCGGTGTACAATGGCATTGTGCTCTGCAGCATCAGCGGCCCAGTGCACAATGGCTCCATTGGCCAATGCCTGTGCTTCAAACTGCGTCAGCAGGTCGTGCATATTGCTTAGCACATGTGCTTTGATGTCGGAAGCTGTTTGGCGCAACCATTCCCATTCAGGAACAGACCACGCAGCCTTATCCCGCTTTTGCCGAATCCACCATAGGGTTTCATCGTGCCAGTTTACACGGTCTTCATCCTTGTTGAATTGTTGTGCCAATTCAGCATGCGGTTGTGAAGGTTTATTTGGATGTACACTCATGAATAGTTGTTCAATTTTTCTTAAGCGCCGTTCAATATTTCTGCAATGTGCATCACTTTAATGGGGCTTTGCTGTCTTTTCAAAATGCCTTCCAAATGCATGAGGCAACTCACATCTGCACCAGTAATCACTTCTACGCCTTGCCGCTCATGATCGGCCACTCTGTCTTTGCCCATTTTGGCACTCACCGATTCTTCAAACACACAAAAAGTACCGCCAAAACCACAGCATTCATCTTTACGGTCTAGCGTGGCCAATTGCAATCCTTCTACCATGTGCAAGAGTTGCTCGGGTTTCGAAAAGGGTTCCGCTACCAACTCACTCATTTGCGACAAATGCAAACCGCGTTGCCCATGGCAGCTTTGATGCAAACCTACCCTGTGCGGAAATCTGGCGTCAATGGTTTTTACCTTCAGCACATCCGTCAAAAACTCGGTAAACTCATACACACGACTTCGTATTTGTGCAGCAGTTGTTTCATCTTCATGGTGCAGGTGCTGCTTGATGTGCAACACGCAGCTACCCGACGGACCGACAATGTAATCGTAGCCACGAAATGCATCTACTATCACCCGGTTACAGCCCGCCTGCTGGTCTTCAAAACCAGAGTTGGCCATGGGTTGTCCGCAGCAGGTTTGGTTGGGTGGAAACTCCACGGTACAACCCAATTTTTCCAACACCTGCATGGTGGCAATAGCTACCTGCGGATAAAACTGATCTACATAACAAGGCACAAATAAGGCCACCCGCATACGCTATTCTTTTATAAATGCTTTTCGTAAATCTTCTACCTGTTCATCACTGATGGGTACCATTTCGCCCAACGATGCAGCCAGCACCAAACTCTTGGCACTAAACTCTGCCACTTCAAGATAATCGAATGTTTGCAGCAATTTGTCGCCCGTCACCAATATGCAGTCGTTTTCAATCAGCAATGCCGGACATGATTTTGACAACTGACCAATGATGGCTTCTGATTCACCAAATTGTTGTCCAAACGGAACCTTGTGTACATCCTGCAAAAAAATCCAACTCTCAGGAATCGTCCGCACATTAAAGTTGGCTTTGCTGCTGGCAAATGCCATAAGGTATGTAGACTGTGTGTGAATGATACTGTTGATGTGCGGATGTGTTGCGTAAATTTTTTGGTGCATCAGCGCACTGCGACTGGGCACTTTACCCGGCTCGGCGCAACCATCTTTTATTTGCACCACATCGCTGGCCTGCAAATCCCAACGAGGTACATCGGTTGGTGTAATCAAAAAATCATTGCCCCGCCAGCGAACAGAAACAGTGCCGTAAGAACTCGTCATAAGGCCTTGTGTACAAGCCCTGCGTACAATGTTGCAGATTTGATAACGGATAGCCCGTTCATCACTCGGATGTTCGGCTTTTTCCATCACCGGCAGTTGTACCAGGTGCTCGTCAAAATCATTGATTTGCTCGTTGGTTAAAAAGTTGGGTGTACCCACCATGCTGGCATACAAAATGGTGCGGGCACTAAACTCCAATGTTTCAAAACGCAGGAAGGCATCTGCCAAATCGCTGCCACCAACTACGGTGCCATGGTTTTCCATTATCACTGCAGAAAATCCTTTCTTGAATTCATCCGCAATGACCTCACCCAATACAGCACTACCAGGCAATCGGTAATCGGCGTAGCCAATAGGGCCACACACTTTTCTGGCTTGCAAAATGATGTTGGTATTGGGAATTTGCCGCACAATGCTAAACGACACCAATGCCGGCGGATGTGCATGAATAATGGCTTTTACATCGGGCCTTGCCGCATAGATAGCTTTGTGAAAAGGGAATTCGGAAGAAGGTTTGTGACGACCAATAATGCTGCCGTCCGCTTTCACACACACAATATCATCGATGGTCAGCGATCCTTTATCAATACCGGAAGGTGTTACCCAAATATCTCCCTGTTCATCTATCACCGAAATATTGCCACCAGAAGTTGTTGTCAATCCGCGGCGGTAAATGCGGCTGATGACCATGGCGACTTGTTCACGGGGGTGTTGCCAGCTGGTATTTAAAATGTTGTCCATATTAAAAAAGAGTTGCCGGCATGAAGATGATACAGGCTGCTATGCTGCCGACGATACACATAGCAGCATGCAGAATTATGGTAAAAAATCAGTGGTCATAATGTGTCAGTTTCAACAAATTGTGTGGAATGAGCTGTGTGTTCCAGTGTGTGTGGATGGCCAGTGCCGCACCAATGGCAGAAGCTTGTGCCACCTGCGAAGCATACACTTGCACATGCGGATAAGCTTTTGCCAACAACTGCATAAACAGCGGATTATTGCTAAAGCCACCATCAACAAACAATTTGGTAACAGGCTCACTGCCTTGCAACACAAATTGTAGTGCATGTACTTGCTGTGCTACCATATCGAGCATCAATTGATGATAAGCTTCGGCTGCAGTAGCAAACAAGGATAATTCCCGGTGAGCAAATGCAGCAACACTTACATTATTGAGTACGTCATTGCTTGCTGGTGCTATGCGTTGGCGTAATGCTTCCAGCAAATGGTCGTCAGCATTGATGTGTTTGTAAAAATCATCGGCTACGCCAAAATGAGCAGCAATGCGTTTGGCTTCCTGCTCATGAAAATGCCCGGCAAAAAGGCGGGAGGCTTTTACAGGCTTACCCTGATAGCTGAGGTAGCACAAACAATCATGCTGCAATTGATCATCGGTGAGCGGCGATGCGTTGAAAGGATTCAATGCAATACACCAGGTACCGGTAGACAACAACACAAATGATTCTTGCTCACATGCCAGGTAAGGAATTAATGCGGCAGAACTATCGTGCAAACCAACGCCACAAGCAAGGGTATGCGAATGCACATCACAGGTATACACGGCATCAGATGGTACAATAGCGGGCAATTTCTCAAGCATCCCTTCTTGTGCCACCCATTGCTGATAGGTTTGAGTATCAAAATTCCACAGGTTGGTATGGCAGCCAATGCTGGTCATTTCCGACACCGGCACTTTGCTGATGGCATACGCCAAGTATTGAGGTAAATGCAACGCATATTGCACTTGTGCAAACCGCTCAGGCTGTTCGTATTTCAACCTGTACAATTGCATGCCCGAGTTGAGGTTGCCCAACACAGGTGATGCCGCCGAACGTGAAAAAGCCACTTCTTCGCCACCATAAGCATTGTAAAACTGCTGCTGCAAGTCAGAATTGTATGGCTTCAGGTAGTTGTACAACGGAAAGACCGGCTCTCCGGCAGCATTGATGTATACAAAACTGGCACCGTATGCCGACACGTTCACCGCTTTTACCTCGTAATCGGTCAGCTGGATAATTTGCTGCAAAAAATCGCCCAGCAATTGCTGGAGCTTGGGCAAATCTTCGCAAGGAAAACCATCTTCGTCAATTACTTCTGCCAGCTGTTGCGCATACTCGGCTACAATGTTGTAGCCTTCATCTATCAGAAAAAGTTTTTTGTTGGTTTTACCAACGTCCAGTATTGCTATAACAGGTTGTCGATTCATTGTACACGGCCTTGTTGAAGAAAGGCTTCATTCAAAAACTTACAAACCGGTAGCAACTGTGTTGCTGCCACGTTCGTCTACCAGTGCTTTGCGTACCGCTGCAGTTCTGTACAGCTGCAAAGGTTGCAATGCTGCACCAGACCGCAAACGAGCTTCTGCCACCAGCGGCCGTACATCGGTACGATAGGCTTGTTGCAAAATTTCCTGTGCCTGCGTTACGTCGTTGTTGAGCTGTGCTGCTTTAAGCGCAGCAGCATCTACCAGCAATGCCTGCGCATATGCCAGCATAATGGCTTCCACACTTTGCAGCAAATCTTCCAGCGGATCTTTCAGGTTGTGGCTGGCATCAATCATCCATCCTAAATCGGTAGCGTGGTTCATGCCCCGGGCATCCATGCCTTCTACCAGTTCTTTAAAAATGAGGAATAACTGATACGGATTGATGCTACCCACTGTAAGGTCATCATCACCATATTTCGAATCGTTGAAATGGAAACCGGCCAGCTTGCCTTCCATCAACAACAACGATACAATTTGTTCAATGTTGGCATTGGGCAAATGGTGTCCCAAATCAACCAGCGTGTAGGCTTGTGGCCCCAGCTTGTTGGCGTAGAGCAGGCTTTGGCCCCAATCGCCAACCGTCATGCTGTAAAAATTAGGTTCAAATGCTTTGTACTCTACAAACATTTTCCAATCGGAAGGCAATGCTTTGTAAATCACTTCGAGGCTTTCAAGCGTGTTTTCAAATGCGTTGCGAAAATTGAGTTGACCCGGAAAACTGGAACCATCGGCCAACCAAACTGTAAGTGCTTTTGAACCCAGCGCATCACCATGTTGTATCACATCAATATTGTGTGCAATGGCTTGCTCCCGAACGGCTTTGTTGACATGCTGCAACGAGCCAAACTTGTAGCTGAGTGGTTGCCCCGGCTGATCCTGAAAAGTGTTGGAGTTTACGGCATCGAAAGACAATCCAAAACTGCCAGCCAGTTCACGAATGGCGGTGTAATCTTTTGGAATATCCCAGGGAATATGCAATGAAATAGAACCGCTGCTGTTGTTGAGTGCATGCAGCAATCCTACGTCTTCAATTTTTTCTTCGAGATTGCGGGGTTCGCCGGCGCCGGCAAAACGACCAAAGCGGGTGCCGCCTGTGCCCAATGCCCAACTGGGAATGGCTACATTAAACGCCATCAGTTTTTGTATAATGGCTTCTGCCTGATCTGTTTCTTGCAATACGGCATGCAGGCGGGCCTGATGTTTTGCCTGCAGGCTTTCGTTGTGTTGTGCTATGTGGTTGGCGGCGATACGCATGATAGTTGTTTTAAAAAATGAAACGAATCAGCGGGCTGGCTGATGTGCATCCGCAAGGGCTTGCATCAGGGAAGGTAAAATACTTCCGGCAAGGGAGTGCTGACGGGAGAATTGTCGGGGTTGCTTTGCATGATGTCTTTCATGTAAGCCCACCAACGTTGCATAATGGCTTGTTGTGGCAATGCATCGAGTGCTACAGGATCGCTGGCTTCGAGAACGCCAAACAATGTGAGTGTTTCTGTATCAAGAAAAATGCTGTAGTTGCTTACACCAACCTGCTTGAGCAAATCGGCCAGCTCTGGCCATATTTCATCGTGTCTGCGTTTGTACTCTGCTTCCTGTCCGGGATGCAACTGCATCTTAAATGCTCTCCTTGCCATCACACTCTTCGGTTTAATTGGTAGTTAAGGGGAGCCGGCGCAGAAGCGCCAGCCCGGTTAACTATCGATGCTTGCTTATGAAAAAAAGTTCTGTTCTTATCTGTAAAAGCCCATGGCCACACCGCCATCTACATTGATGGCATTGCCCGTGCTTTTGTTGAGCAATCCGCCCACCAATGCAAAGCAGGCATTGGCAATGTCTTCGGGCAAAATCACTTCGTTGAGCAACGTACGCTTGGCGTAGTAAGCAGGCAGTTCTTCTACGGTAATGCCATATGCTTTGGCACGACCTTCAGCCCAACCACCGGCCCAAATATTGCTGTCGGCAATGACGGCATCGGGGTTCACCATGTTTACCCGAATCTTATCGCCGCCCAGCTCTGCAGCCAGCAAGCGTGTAAGATGTGCCTGACCTGCTTTGGCGGTACCATAGCCTGCATTGTTGGGGCCTGCCACCACCGCATTCTTCGAAACGATGTTGACAATATCGCCACCAAAACCTTGCTTCCGCATAATAGCTACTGCTGCTTTGGATACGAGGAATTGCCCTTTTACCAAAATATCGTAGAGGCGATCAAATTCTTCTTCGCTGTGGTCGGCAATGGCTCTTGAAATACTAATGCCTGCATTGTTTACAATGATGTCAACACCACCAAAAGCAAGGCTCGCATTTTGCATGGCTTGTGCTGCAGATGCAGCATTGGTTACATCAAGCAGGGTAACAGCCACCACATCTTTACCAAACAGTTTTTGAAATTCTTTGCTGGTTTCTTCGAGGCGTTCTGCATTCACGTCGTTCAGCACTACGCAGGCACCTTCTTCCGCATATTTTTTGGCAATGGCTTTACCAATACCACCACCGCTGCCGGTTACCATGGCCACACGTCCGCTCAATGCTTTGGGCTTGGGCATGCGTTGCAACTTGGCTTCCTCGAGCAACCAGTATTCAATATCAAATGCTTCCTGGCGAGGCAACGACGTGTATTCGCTGATGGCTTCAGCACCACGCATCACGTTGATGGCATTGATGTAAAACTCTGCTGCTACACGGGCTGTTTGTTTGTCTTTGCTAAAAGTGAACATACCAACGCCGGGATAGAGTATCACCACCGGGTTGGGGTCACGCATAGCAGGGCTATTGGCATGCTTGCAGGTATTGTAATACTCTGCATACATGTTGCGGTAAGCTTCAAAAGCCGGTGCCAGTTGAGCTTGAATACTTTTTACATCGGTAAGGTCGGCATTGGGCGACAGCTCCAGTACCAGCGGACTGATTTTGGTACGCAGGAAGTGGTCGGGGCAACTGGTACCAAGCGGTGCCAGGCGATCCAGATCGTTGCTGTTGATGAATTGCAACACTCTTTCGTCATCTGTAAAATGACCAATCATTTTTTGGTAGCTGCTGCAAAAGCCCCGCAGAATAGGTGCAATATTAGCGGCTTGCTGTTGGCGATTTGCCGCAGGTAATGCTTCCATTTTCTGGCCACCAAATACAGGTGCATCTTGTCCTACTTTCGACTCAATGTATTCTGCACAACGCTCTACCACTTCCAATGTATTGATGTAACATTCGTAAGCAGTATCGCCCCATGTAAATAAACCATGCGAACCCAGCATGATACCGCGAATGCCGGGGTTGGCATCAAGGCAGGCTTTCAACTGCAAGCCCAAATCGAAACCGGGACGCTGCCACGGTACCCAACCAATGCTGCCGCCAAATAATTCCTGGGTGATTTGTTCCCCATCTTTTGCAGCAGCTATTGCAATGGCTGCATCAGGATGCAGGTGATCGATATGCTTGAATGGCAGAAAGCCGTGCAGCGGTGTATCAATAGAAGGCGCTTTGCTATCGAGATCGTAAATGCAATGGTTGAAAAGGCCGACCATTTCATCTTCCATTTCCAAACCGGTGTATATGTTTTGCAGGCTGCGCAAACGGTCTACATACAGCGCTGCCAAACCACTTTTTTTGAGTGTACCAATATCGCCACCACTACCCTTTACCCACATCACTTCGGTTTCGGTACCGGTGAGAGGATCTTTGGCCATGGCCTTGCAAGAGGTGTTGCCACCGCCATAGTTGGTGAGGCGCAAATCGGCCCCCAGCATATTGGAACGGTAAATGAGTAATGCTACTTCATCGCCTTCCATACTGGCCGCTTTGGCTTCATCCCACAGGTAGCTTACGTGTTTAAATTCAGTTGTAACTGTTGACATATTCAATGTGTTTCGAAAAAACAAGATTATGGTTTCATGCTATTGCCCCAGCCTACCACCAGCACAGATGCAATGATGATGAGAATGCCGGCTATTACTGTAGCAAATGTTTTTTTGTTGACGCCTTTCCATTCTTTCAGCACCAAGCCCCATGTATTGGCAATGAGGATGATGAAGGCCATGTGCAAAATCCATGAGCTGGCACCGTTGCCCATTTTGCTTTCGCCCATGCCATAAAAGAAAAATTGTAAAAACCAGGTGGTACCTGCCAATGCTGAAAAAAGAAAATTGCGCAGCAGTGGTGTTTTGGTATCGGTGTAGTTGCCAAAGGTTTTGTTGCGGGCATTGAGGGCCATGCACCAAATAAAATTGGTGGTGAGTCCGCCCCACAGCAGCACTACGTAAATCACGTTGTTGAGGTAGAGAAAGTTTCCGGTTTCGTTGGGGTTGGCAGCTTTCCATGCTGCGTTGGCTACATCGGCCATGGGCTTTCCTGCTTCAATACCAAAATTGAAACAGGCACTGAGCACACCAGATACAATGGCTACAAACATGCCAAGGCCAAACTTGTATTCCGTTTTTACTTCCATGCCATGCGGGTCGGTAGCTTCGGCCTGTAGTTGTTTTTCTTTCATGGTACCGGCCTTGCCGCTTACGATGATGCCAATGACACAAAGCAGCAAACCAGCCAACACGGTTTGGCCCCAGCTCTCAGCAAGCATCATACTGAATGTGTCTTTGCCTTCGGCAGGAAACAGGTCGTAGTAAATGGAAGGAATAAGTGAGCCAAAAACCATACACAAACCAAGGATTACGCTGCTGCCCAACGACACGCCGAGGTAGCGAACACCCAAGCCATAGGTAAGGCCGCCAATGCCCCAGAGTATGCCAAAGAAATAGGTATAGCCCAGCACCGAACTATCGGCCTGTGCAATGATGTCTGAAAAATCTGGAATGGTTAAATACGCAGCAATAGGTGGCACAATGAGCCAGCTAAACAAGCCGCCTACAATCCAGAAACTCTCCCACGCCCAGCCTTTCACCCGCTTAAACGGTATGTAAAAACTACCCGACGCAAAGCCGCCTAAAAAATGAAATAAAACACCTAGAAAAACCTGCATGAGAACAATCGCTTTTTTACAAATGGCCAATCAATCAATCTGATGTCAAAATAAACACTTGTACAAAATGGCCTATCATGCACTGTCATGATAGCGTTTGCGTAGTTCCATTCTTTTCGGTAGGGTGCCTTTGCCTACCTTTACGCTTCGCAGTAAAGTTGCCTATTAACGATTCCATTCATGTACCGCCTATGAAAAAACCGGTCATTTATCAGTACCTGCATTTTGATTACTATTCTGCTACGCCCAAGTATTTGCAGCTGGCCAATTGTATCATTAATGCCATCAATGAAGGCAAGATTAAAAAAGACGACCCGCTGCCTTCGATCAACGAGTTGAGTTTTGAATTCGAGATATCGAGAGACACAGCCGAAAAAGGCTACAAACATTTAAAGGCACTCGGAGTGCTGGGCTCTGTACCTGGCAAAGGCTATTTTATTAAGTGTACAGAAGTAGACCAGGAGTTGAAGATTTTTCTGCTCTTCAACAAGTTGAGTTTTCATAAGAAAATTATTTACGATGCCTTCAGCCAATCATTGCCAGCAAAAGCATTGATTGATCTGTACATCTACAACAATGATTTTTCGCTGTTTAAAAAACTCATTTACAACCGCAAAGAAGATTATACCCATTTTGTGATAGTGCCTCACTACACAGATGGCGAAGACAATACCGCCGAAGTATTGAACGTACTGCCCAAAGACAAATTGATATTGCTGGATAAAATGCTGCCAGGCTTTACCGGAGAATATGGTGCCGTGTACGAACAATTTGATAAAGACCTGCAGGCCACTCTGGAACAGGCTTTGCCGCAACTAGAAAAATACCAAACTATCAAGCTCATTTTTCCGGAAGATTCTTATCACCCGAGAGAAATTATACGTGGCTTTACGATGTTTTGCCGGCAGTATGCATTTAACTACAAAGTAGTACACCATATAGAAGAAGAAGCTATTGAAAAAGGTGATGTGTTCATTAACCTCATGGAAAATGATTTGGTGACACTCATCGAACGCATTATGGAAAAGAAACTGAAACTGGGCAAAGAAGTGGGTGTGATTTCATACAACGAAACCCCGTTGAAGAAAATCATTCTCAATGGCATTACCACCATTTCAACCGATTTTCAGAAGATGGGCGAAACCGCTGCGCAAATGATTTTGAATCACAACCGCCAGCATGTACACAATCCGTTTTACCTCACCCTGCGCCAATCGCTGTAAGTTGTTCAACTATGCTGTGGCGCTTCATGGTTATACTGCTGGCAAGTATTACAGTTGCACTAACCGCTGCAGCACAGCCGGCAAAAGGGAAACATGTTGTAGCCCTATCTTTTGGCAACAGCTTAGACAGCAACCTGTGGCAGGCAGACATGCTACGCAATAGTCACAATCGTGTATTTACGCAGCAGGATACGCTGTGGCTCGACTGTGCAGATGGTGTAACGCTATGGTTAAAAAAATCATTGCCCCACTCTTACATCATCAGTTTTGACCGCGGCTTTCCGACGGATACCTCAGGCACCAATTATCGCATTAGCGATGTGAATTTGTTTTGGCAAGCCTCGCCTACAGATTCAGGCAACAGCAGCGGCAAACTGGAAGGATACGACCGTTGGCAGTTGTATTATGCAGGCATTGGCGGCAATTACAACAGCACTACCCGTTTCAGAAAATACGATGGTAGTGGTACCCGCTTACTGTTGCAAGAATATACCCAACCCAACTACCTGCTACAACCCAACGCCGTGTATCATTGTACGTTGCTTGTACAACCACCGCTAACACAATTGTGGGTGAATGATCAATTGTGGTTCAGCTATACCGATGCACAACCGTTGCGGCACGGGCTGTTCGGAATACGCAGCACCAAATCACATCAATGGATTACTAATTTCAACATATGGTTGCCAAAATAATTGCCACTGCATTGTTGAGCATCAGTTGCTGCGCAAGCCATGCACAAACGTTCAGCATACAGCAACATGCCAACAACAACAAACGCTACAACATCCAGTTTGGCCGCGATAGTGTAGCGCAGTTTTGGTTCGATGATACATTGCGTCGCCCCTATCTGCACCGCATATTTGCACCCGACCAAGTGCTCATCAGCCGTGGCTATCCGTTGATGCCCTTGCCCAACGACACCACGGATCATCCGCATCAGGTAGGTGTGTGGTTTACGTATGAAGATGTAAATGGCAGCGACTTTTGGAACAACTCTCCATGGCCTGCTGCAGACCGTATAGGAAAACTGGGTAGCGTAGTGGTAGATAATATGTTGTCGCAAACAAAAGCTGCAACAGCTCAGTTGCAATTTCATGCCCGTTGGAAAGACAATCAGCAACAAACCATTTTATTAGATACAACGACCTTGCATTTCAGCAAACAAGCTAACTACTACATTATTGATTGGACAACAAAACTTACAGCACTCAAGCCTGTAACCTTTGGCGATGTAAAAGATGGAACCTTTGGCATAAGGCTTCGCCGCGAATTACAAATGCCGTGGAAAGGTGAACAATCCGGCGCCAATGGCAACTACCTTTCTTCATCCGAATTTACAGGCCACGAAGTATGGGGCAAGCGGGCCAATTGGGTAATGCTGTACGGACAAGTACAGCAGCAATCAATCAGCGTGGTGATTATAGATCATCCCAAAAATGCACACTACCCTGCATACTGGCATGCCAGAGGTTATGGTTTGTTTGCCATCAATTCGCTGGCGCAAAAAAGTTTTGATGCCGGCAAACCTGCATACTCAACCAGATTACAACAAGGGCAAAGTTTACAGCTTCAATACAGACTCGTGATAGCAACAGGTACTACGCCCCTACACAAAGCTACCGTGGAGCAATTGGAAAAAGATTTTAGCCGTCAATAGCTTAGAAGAAAGGCTGTAACCCTTCCCATTTTACTTGCCAATTTGCATTTTTAGGAATGCCGGGTTGAGTTTCGGTATTGCCCTCAAAGCCAGCCAGCATCAATGCTACGGCCGTAAGTACTCCACCATTGCCCGGCAGGTACAAGCGTAGTCTTTCATCCTGATAATTGTGGCCATTGGGTAAGTAACGATTTGTACGAATAGGCATGAGCAATGCATCTACCGCTTTATCGGGCATATTCAGCCGTGTAGCCGTCATGGCCGCCATTGGAAAATCCCAGCCCCAGGTATCGTCCCATGTCCATACGTTCCAAACATGATTGAATGTGCGGCGCATGGTTTCTTTGTTCAGCATGCTGCTGGCGGGCAACATACCGAGTGTACCATATACCGCCGGATGATCGGTTAAATAGCGTGGATTTGTGTAGCTATCCGGAGCACTTTCTGTAGCGAGGTAAATGCTATCCTGCACGGGCAGCGGCGACAATTTATGGAGCACATCATCCCATTTTGTATGGCGTGGCAAACCCAAGCGAGCCCGCCATGCCTGTGCTGTGGTCAATGCCCAATGCCAGTAATGCAATTCGTAGGTTGGGTTGAAAGTTTGTACTGCTTCAAAACGCTCTTGTGCAGGAATCAAACCCGGACCTAGAATATACCGGCCCTTGCTGCTATCGTACCACGCATAGCTGGCCATGAAATCGGCAGTGGCAAAAACCAAATCGCTATAGCGTTTGAGTACGGCTTTATCATTTTTGCTTTTATACAACAACTCTGCAAACGTGATAAAATGTGGTTGTTGCCAAATGAGAAATGCGCCTACAGAAGATGGACTTTCATTGCCTGCATGATCAACCATTTTCTGCCAACGTACTCCATCATATCCCTGACGAACAGCAATGGCTTTTGCTTCATCATACACGGTCCGGTACCACTGCATGCTCTTTTCCAGCAACTCAGGCCGGCCCCACAAAGCAAAGTGAACACCATGCCACCAATGCATTTCCAAATGTGGTTTTCCAAACCAACTATTGTAAGTCAGACCAGTTTCTTGTGGCGGAAAATTGCCGGCACACTGCACTTTGGTAAGGTATTGCGACAACACTACCCTACGTTCTATTTCAAATGCCCGTGGATCTTTACTATTGCCAAAATCTACAGCACCACCGCTTTGCCAAAATACCTGCCAGCCCTTGGTAGTGCTGGCTTGCACTTCATACCATTTGCAGACTGCTGTGGGTAATGCCTGTGCAAATTCCAACGACATGCCAAATGTGGCGCCATCGGTGGGTGAGATAGAAAAATGATGTGGTGCTGTATTATTCACTATTGCCTTGCCTGCAAAAGTGGCTTGCGCAAAATAGCGGGTGCTATCCAATTGATGCTGCCAAACCGCTTGCTGATTGCTGCTTTGAATCAACTCGCTGCGGTGTTTATCATTGTGCTGGTAAACAGCACCGCCATCGGCCCATTCACCCGTTGGATACGGAAATGACAAAATGAAACGAAGTCGTTTTTGTTGTATCAATGCGGAAGTTACCTGCACCGCAATGGCATCTTTTTCCTGATGACTCATGGTTTGAACATACACGGGCACCCCTTCCAATTCAAAGCTGCTGTGTATAATGCCTGTCCACAAGTGGAGCGTCTGCTTTATGTTGCGTAAATCTGCGGACGTGGCAATGCTGCCATCTTTTTTGATGAGTTCAAAACCCAGGTGACCTAAGTGCAACCGATGTGGATTTTGCCGAAAATAATCGCCGGCTTGTTTGTTGCGAATGGGCTCTTTTATTTGTACACCATAGCTCACTTTTCTGCCATGCAGATTGTACTCCCGCAATGATTCTTCGAACCGGTATTGCTGTTCGTTGGAAAAACTATGCCAGCCCCATTCGCTTTGTGTGCCCAGTGGTACGCCCTTTTGGTAGCGTTGCGGAAATGTTTGCAAACCAGTAGCATCCACGGTAAAAGCAAAAGCGCCATTACCAACCGTCAGCGATTGCAATGAATCGAATGACGACACCTGCACATTGTGCCTGCTGACAACCGCTTTCCTGTTGATGGGTTGTGCTACTGCCATCAGCGACAGCAAAGAACAACCAATCATTACCCACATATGACGATGACGCTTCATAAAATGATGACTGAAGTGATTATGGTTTCAGAAATGCTTGCAAGGGCATCTTCGGCAACGCTTTGATACCAGCAGCTACTTTGGCTGCATTCAACTCGGCGCCCGGCAAACTGGTGTGGGTATGATCGCCAAAGAATAAAGTATTGACAGTAGCTGTATCCATCGTTTCATAAGCAGCGGCTACCAATTCGTTCAGGTCAATAAAGTAAGCACCATTTTGCTCAGCAATTTGTTTGGCCCACAAACCATAATCCTGGTTGGAGCGACGGATTTTTCCTTGCTGCCAATTGTTGCGTGGCACTGGCGAGCACACAATAGCGGTAGCGCCTTTTGCTTTGGTATCGGTCACGTATTTACGCATGTACCAACCGTAAGTATGCACTACTTCCTGCACTTTCCGTATGGGATTGTAAATCTCCTGTTCTTCATCACCAATGCCCCGTATCGTACCACGGGCACGGGAAGTATCATCCAGCGGTCCGGCATCGTTGTGGCCGAATTGCATGATGACAAAATCGCCAGGTTGTAAATTATTCATGATGCGATCCCACCGGCCTTCGGTCATGAATGTGCGGCTGCTACGGCCACCAATGGCATGGTTCTGCATTTGAATACGGGTTGTATCGAAGTATGGATGCAGCACCGTACCCCAACCCCACTGTTTATTTTTTCCTGTACCATCTCCATTGCGAACGGTAGAGTCGCCAATGATGTACAACACTGGCTTGCGTTCTGTTTGTACCCAAAAAGCTTGCAGTACTATAGCCGTTGCCAACAATAAGGTTGTTCTCCAGATAAAATTGCGTCGTTGTATCATATTGTCATTTTTAAATCCTCTGTAAATGATTCAGCTGTGTTGTGCATCAGTCTAATGACTTCCGCAACGATTGTAGTTCTTTTCCTAAAGCACCAACACGCATTTCTTGAGGATGATGATTGCTGTTTCAGCTTACGCTTAACAATGACAGTTACTTATTTGCAACTGCAGTATTTGAAGCCAAAGCTTTTACTTTTTCTGCCACAGAAAAGCTGGTGTGTGGCGGTTGGTTGTAGGCCACATTTTGCCAAACAATGCTCAACCGATACTGACGGTCTTGCAAAAATGTATTGAGTTTATGCGGGGTTGGAATGGGTGTAGAAAAAATGCGTAGTTCTTTATTATCTGCCGTACGATACAATAATTCTTCCCGCCAATCGCCCCAGATATCAGCACTCAGCACAGGGTTGGCCTTGGTGCCATTATTACTAACGCAATTGTATTGACGAGCATCAAAAATGCGGACGGCTGTATTGCTGGCCGTATCCCATCGTTCGATGGTTGTGCCATTCAATATTTCGCTATAGGCATCGCCATCCCAAAACATGCCCATGTTGCAAGCAGGTGCTCTGTCTGCAATTTTATTGCCCTTTATATTGAACACACCTGTGATACCAGCACCTGCCACCCAACACTCTGCACCTTCATAGCGAGGGTCCATATCTATTGCCAAACCACGGCCCGGGCCTTCGCCATCTTCACCAGCTTTTACAGAGGCTTTCTTCCAAATAATTTCACCCGTTTTTGCATCCCGCAGATTTGCGCCGGCATCACCAAAACGTTCCTGAATGTGAAACACTTCCAGCCCCGGACGTGATGGATCGAAATCGCTTACATGCAATGCATCGCCATGGCCAATGCCTGTTGTGTACAAACCTTTACCGTCATCATCCACAGTCATAGCACCATATACAATTTCATCTTTACCATCATTGTCTACATCGGTTACTGTAAGATTGTGGTTGCCCTGACCAGCAAAGTTTTTCATCCCGTTATTGGTATCGAACACCCAACGGGATTGCAGTTTTTTATTGCTGAAATCCCATGCAGCAATTACTGTTCTTGTGTAATAACCCCGACACATAATCACACTCGGATGTTTACCATCGAGGTAAGCAACTGCAGCCAAAAAACGATCCATACGATTGCCGTATCCATCGCCCCAAACAGCTTTCAACTCTTGCCCTGTTGGTTGAGCGTTGGAAGGATGTCTTGCAGGAATATAATCAACCGTGTGTACTACTTCGCCAGTCAAACCATTAAAAACCGATAAGAATTCGGGGCCGGCTAAAATATAACCCCGTTCATTGCGCCAGTCTTTTGATGAATCGCCGATGATATTGCCTTTGCCATCCATACTACCATCAGCAGTTTTCATGGTCACTTCGGCTTTGCCATCGCCATCCAAATCGTACACCATAAATTGTGTGTAGTGTGCACCCTCCCGAATGTTTTTACCGAGGTTAATGCTCCACAACAAAGTGCCATCCATTTTATACGCCTGAATAATTGGCGGATCTGTAATACCAGCTTGTGAGTTATCTCTTCCGCGACCTGTTTGATGCAAGATGATTTCAAAAACGCCATCGCCGTCCAAATCGGCGACGCTACCATCGTTGGGGGTGTAGCCTTGCGGCGTTTGTAACGGAATAGAGAAATACGGTTGCGCTTTTGCAGGCAAGGTAAAAGCTGCAGATGCCTGAGCCTCTTTTCCTTTCGAAACGGCTTTTACAAAATAGTTTTGTGTTTGTGTGGAGTCTGCTTGTTCATCTACAAATCCTGTTGTAGCAGTTACCAATGTGGTATTTAATTTTTTCGCTTTTCCCTTGCCTGTTGCTTTGTACACGTTAAAGCCTTCTACGGTTGCATCTTCCAGCATCCAGCGCCAGCTTACAAATACTTTTCCATCGGGCATGGGCACGGCACTTACTGCACGGTCAAGCTTTTCAGCAATGCGTTGTGCCTGGTGTTTTTTTGCCAGCAGCAAACACAACAACAACATGAAAGTGTGAGTCAATTTTTGCATGGCATTATTTTTTTGAAACAGATAATTGAATTTTCGCAGGTGCGTTTCTATCGCAAGTAATCCATCCGTTGGTAAGCGATAACTCGGCTACCTGAATTAGACTTCTTCGCTTTTCATATCCGTCTGTCGGATGATTTTTTCCCGGATGAATAAAGTAGTACACATAGGCACGGCCACCATTTACCAATACATCTGCATGGCCACCATTGGCACCATCTTCTGCACCAGTACCGGGCTGTTCTAAAATTCGCTCCGGTTGTTTTTCCCATAGTGTTACATCTTTACTGCGGTACAAACTCATGCCGGCCCAATTGTCTACCAGCATCCAGTAATATTCTTTCCAGTAAAAAACTTTGGGGCCCTCGCCACCTCTATCGCCCACCGCTTTGCCTTTGTCTGTCCAATGATACAAGTCGTCGCTGTCGGCATAGTAAATACTTTTTTTATCCAGCTCATTGTTGTACCACATTCGCCATCCGCCACCGGGCCGGGCTATTACACAAGCATCAATCACTCTTTCGCTGGCCAGCTTTACCACCGATTCAAATTTCCAGTGGCGCAAATCTGTGCTCGTTAGATGTACAATATCTCTGGGATGCTTCCAGTCGGTAAACACACCCGGCACGTATGTGAGGTACATATGGTAAAGACCATTGTGCTCCATCACCTCCGGTGCCCAATGCGTGTAATCAGCTACCGGACGATATTGAATATCAGCAGTGTCAAGGTATTTCCAGTTGGCACCGTCTTTACTGGTGGCTATTCCAATGCGGGTGCCATGCACCCAGGTTACACCATCCAGCTGCGGTTGATTGGCCCTTCGATTGGTGTAAAACATATACCATGTTTGCTGTTGCTTATTCCAAACAATTACAGGGTCTGCAGCGCCATCATACAAACTGTCTCTGTACAATGGCTTTGGTGCAGAAGCGGTAGTGGTATACAACGATTGGCACCCGCCCAGAGCAGCGCATACAACAAATACAATGAGTGCAATCTTTTTCATGATGGTTACTAAAGAAATAAGGCTATGGAATGTTATACCATTCATAGCCCTATTTATCTGTATCAACAAAAACTACTATAATTTAAAAGGAAGGTACCAGTTGTTTTTATCCATCAACCTTGCTCTTGTACCAGCAGCATCCGGAGTGCCATCTTTCAGCATTTTTTGATAGATTTTATCTGCCAGAAATGCAGGATCGTTTCTACGTAATGCTATCCGTAACAAGTCGGCCCAACGAGTTCCTTCAAAACCGTTTTCCAAAGCAGCTTCTTGTATCAAGCCATCTTCTATTTGCAATAAACTATCTGTACCGTTGATAGTATAATTCTGTACGTTGGCACGACCACGAATACCAAGGTTACGGTACCAATCGGCACGATAATAAGGCACACCGGTGCCGCCACTGTTACGGGCATCAAAGTTGAACGGATAGGGCTCCCACAAAGTGTTGTGGTATAGTGTAACATCCGTTACGCCAGATGGCGGCGGAAAGGCTGCAGCAAAACCGGAGTTGAATAATGCATAGGCAATCTTGTGTTTGCCGGCACGGTTGGCTGCTTCGGCAAAACGTAAATGCAAGTGCGTTTGCCGATATAAAAACCACTTACCATTTTTTTGCAACGGGTTAACGGCTGAATTGGTCGCATAGTTGATGTAGTTGTAGAGGTATTTCATCACCACCGGCTTTCCGCCAATTTCTCTCCAAGAAAAAATACCACGGGCATCATAAGGCAAGAAACCAGTTTGACCAGAAATAGGACGCTGTGGAGTATTGCTCCAATAATCCATGGCTTGTTTGGAAGGCTTTACCAGATAATCGCCACCTACCGGAGAGAATAATTTAATCAATGGATTCTCTGGTTGAAACTTACTATCGAAAGGCAATACCCAAATCCATTCGTAATCGAATCCGTTATCTTGTCCACGCTGGAACATGTGTCGCCATTGTGGTTCCCACACCAGGCTAGTTGCATCGCCAGCTCTTGAGTAAGTGATGTAGTGATCTTCTGCACTACCATTCCAACCCAATTTGTATTGCATATAGTATCGGGCACCTTGCGTACCATTGGTTGATGTTTCCATCACTTCGCGGTACTTAGTAGCTGCTGCAGTGTAGTTTCCTTTCCACAAATACAAATCGCCCAACAAGCATTTTTTATTCACGTAAAATTTAGCCGTCTGATATCCATCAGATGTAATATTCAACGTAGTACCTGCGGGATAAGGATCTTTAAATGGCAAGGCTTCTGTAAAAAGAATCAAGCTATCAATCAGCGCATCAAATGTGAGCTCAGGAAAGTTTGCTTTGTTTTTTACTTCATCTACAGTAGCTAAAGCACTGGTTACATAAGGCACTTTACCATAGTGTATGCCTAACTGTAAATACAAAAATGAACGAAGGGCACCAACATCACTATACCGCTGATTATACTCTGCCTCTTTCATTTTGTTATCCCTCTTCATGAGCTGAAAATTCTTCAGCACATCATTGCAATTCAGAATGAGCTCATAAAACGGACGTGGATTGGTGTAAGGATTATCGGCAGTTACATTGTGCGAACTAAGCTGACGCAGATACATATCTGCATTATCGGTATAGTTAAGCATATCACCTCTCAACTCATTCAACAAAACGTATTTGTCGGCCAAGCTTACAAACTTTCCATACAAGCCTATAATGGCGGCATCAGCATCATATACATCGCGGTACATGTTCACTTCATCCAGAACTTGCTGAGGTTCTTTGTCGAATGTTTTTTTACAACCAACAGCACCTGCCAGCAGCAAAGCCAACAGTACAATTGAATGACAGGATATTTTAAACGCTTTCATTTCAGATTTCTTTTTTGCTGTCAATTAATTACAAACCAAGTTTGAGGCCAAACATAGCACTGGCGAACTGAGGCGTAAGGCCCGTGTCGATACCTTGTGCAAAAACACTCGGGTTGGCACTAAACTCAGGATCGTAGCCGAGGTACTTCGTAAATGTGAGCAGGTTATTACCATTCAGATATACGTTCATATCCTTTACCATGCCTTTACCACTCATGGGTATATTGTATGCAATACTCAGTGTACGCAATCTCAGGTAAGCACCATCTTCAATCCATCGGCTACTGAAATCAGCATTACCCATTGGATCGCCATAGGTAGCTTTTGGCATGTTGGTGATTTGGCCATTGCTTTTCCAGCGGTTGTTGGCACTTTGCAGCTGATTGTTGGTACCATTCATCGATTCCAGTTGATGACGCAAATAATTGTACACATCATTGCCCGCACTGAATGTAAACAACGCTTCTACAGTGAAACGCTTCCACGAAAGTCGATTTGAAAAACCACCAATCCATGATGCATTGGGGTTGCCAATTACAATCCGGTCATTCGCATCAATAATCTTATCCGCATTCAGGTCAGTGTATATCACATCGCCTCCGGTAAATGGACGAAGCGAACCGTCAGCCATTCTTCTCTGCAAACCGGCAGTTGCTGCAGCAGCATCGGTAGCATACACACCATTTGCCTGCAAGCCAAAAAACTGATTGGCAGCAGCGCCTTCCTTGGTTATGATATCTGCACCAGCAAAACTTGTTTCAAAACTTCCACCAGGCACGGTGGTTACCTTGTTTTTGTAGGTTGTTGCATTAAAGCCAATATCCCATTTCAGGTGTGCCTTATTTATGGCCCTGAAATTTACAGAGAGGTCAATGCCACGGGTTTGCATAGCACCGTTATTCGTGAGTACCGAACGCATACCTGCGGTAGTAGGCAATTGCTCATACACCAGCATTTTGGTGGTTTTGTTTTGCCATACATCCGCAAACAGTTGTAGCCTGTCGTTGAGCAATCCTACATCTACACCCAAGTTGGTGCGTTGTACATTCTCCCATTGCAAAGCAGGATTGCCAATACCGGTTCTTACCAAACCTTGCATGCCCAGCAAACTTTGCACAGTATATGTTTGACGGCTGCTATAATTACCTATATCATCATTACCGGTTTTGCTCCAGCTGGCCCGCAAACGCAGCAATGAAATAGCCGAATTGGCCATAAACTTTTCTGACGACAACAACCATGCTGCTGTTACAGATGGCATTACTGCAAATGGAATGTCATTAATCATGATTCCTTCAGTGGCTTGCTTGCCAAAACGAGATGATGCATCCATAGCCGCATTCAACGACAAGAAAAACCGTTGACGATAGTTGTACTCAGCATTCGCATAAATATTCATCCAGTTCCACTCGCCTACACTACCGCCCACCTGGCGCAACAGACTTACACCATTTTGAACACTTACCAATTCATCGGTAGCACTGTTAAACGTACGGGCAATGTCTTGCTCGGCTGAATTATTTTGATACCGTAAGCCGAGGTTAAGCTTCAGGTTATTTTTGGTGTTTTTATTATCGAACGAAATACGGCTGTCGGTATACAATGTAAATAGTCTTTTTACCTGTGCCCCAAGTCTGCTTTCCAAAATGGCATTGCTCGTAGTATCGTCTTTCACCCCTTTTCTGGGTATGAAAATATTTTCCCGAACCTTATCATAAGTAACACCAAACAATGTACTGGCTGATACTTTATTACTGATTTGATATTTAAAACCAAAGGAACCATAGAAGCGATAATATTTATTGTAGCCCTGCATCAAATCAATTAATGCAGTTGGGTTACCAATACCCAAAGCATCTACATCAGCAGGGTTGGGAGAAACGTCTCCCACTGCATTTACCTCACGATCTGTATAAAAAGGAGCCTTAGCAAGAGCCAGAAACAACGGGTTTGTATTGTTGGCAATACCTTGGTCTTTCAGGTTTTGCTCATTGTAAGTAAAAGACAAATTAGCCGAACCAGTGAAGCGTTGAGAAAAATTCATCTCCGCATTGAAACGGGTGTTATACCGTTTCATATCAGTTCCTTTTATGATGCCTTTATTATCCATAAAACCCATGCTCAGGGCATACGTTGCAATGTTATCACCACCTGTTACTTTCAAAAAGTAGTTTTGGTTGATGCTGTTTTGCAGCACTTTCTTTTGCCAGTTGGTATTGTTGTGTGTAGCGTAATATTCAGGATGCGATTTATCATCAATCATAAAAGGCATGGCTGCTATAGCGGCACTGCTCAAGCCTTTGCTTTGCAACATGTCTGCCAAATAGCTACGGTATTCTGTAGCATTCATTACCGGCAAAGCAGTGGGAGCAGCATTAGCACCAGCATACATACCAAAGTCGATTTTTGTAGCCTGCTGCTTGGCCCGGCTGGTAGTAATAATTATGGCACCATTTGCACCTTTGGTACCATAAACAGAAGATGCATCTTTGAGTACTGTAACGTTGGCAATGTCTTTTGCTTCGATGAACGCTAAGGGATTGGTGTAGTTATTAGCAATGATTGATTCGCCATAATCGTTGTAATCATAAATCATGTTGTCTACAATCAACAACGGCTTATTAGTGCCGTACAAAGAATTGAAACCACGCAAAAACAAATTGGCTCCTGCACCAGGCGCACCGCTACGGCGAACAGTATTGAGTCCTGCCACACGACCTTGCAGCAAAGCATCAGGTATTTCCAACGGCTGATCCCAAGTACCGTTCGTATTTACCTGTGCAGCGGCTGCACTCACTTCGCTGCGCAGTGGATTACCTCCCGGCATATTGATATTTTCATACACCGATTCTATTGACTCGGAATGCAAATCGACAGAAAGTTTCTTTCTGCCCTTCAATGGAACCAAGCGGGTTTGATAACCTTCTCCTGCAACCACGAGCTGTGCCTGCAAGTCGGGCACTTTTACTGAAAAGCTACCATCATTGTCTGTAATGTCGGCAGAAAAGCCAGCCACAGAAACCCGAACACCGGCGGCAGGTTTGCCTGTAGCAGCATCTTTTATGATACCAGTAACCAGTACACTCTGAGGTGCCGTTTTTACGGAATCTGCTTTTGCATTGCCCTGGCTTTGAGCCTGTGCCATGCAGCAACTTAGTGCCAGCAATGAGGTGGTTAAAAACTTACGCATTTCACTTATATATTAAAAACTACGTTCACAATTGTATTCTACGAGGTTGGCTTGCTGTTATAATGATGGCACCAGTTTTATATAATCACACACCACCGGATTTGCCGCTGCAGTTGTACTGTTTGCCCCTACCAAAAAGATATCGTACACCTGCTGAAAACTAGCAATGGTAAATTCGCCAATCAACACTTCAGTTTGATTGTTGACAGCTACTGTTGTGTATGGAAATACTGTACTAGTAGCAACACCAGGCGCAAGGCGCTGTGTGAAAGTGGCTGTTTGAAAATCATTGACTGCTACCCAGTATGCTTTGAATTTCATAGAAGGCATTTCGGATAACCGATAGCGCAAATTGAATAATGCAACCCCATGGCCACTCACCAATACATCGCGGTAAGGCAAGCCTGTGGTACTATTAATTCGATCACGAAAGAAAGTATTGGAACGACGATCGTGACTGCTGCCTGAATAGTTTTCGCCCTCCAGCACAATGGGCATAAACTTATTTACCGGTGCAATGGATAAATTACTCAGTACATAAACGATACCGTTGCTTGCCTTTACTGTTTTTACAATATTGGCTTTGTTTACCGGCACCTTCACACCAAACTTAGACAGCAAAGTATCTGGGAGTTGTGCTTGTGTATACAAACCGGGCATGGTAAAATCTTTTACAATCGTATAGCCCGCCAAGTCGTTAGTGCTATCGGCATTGCCCGTTACAAAAAATGGTTTGTACGTATTGAGCTGTGTGGTGTACGCATCATCTGCAATAGCAAAAAATGTGTACTGATTTTTTTCGTTGCGCAAGTCATACACTCTATCCCAGTATTTGTTGCGAGGAACAATACCTGTACCGGGCTTATATACCGGCAACCCTGTTATGGGGTCTACACCTGTTTGCTCAGCTTTGGAAGGATCGAACCCTTGGTAATTTAGCTTGAGCAACAAGGCTTGTTGCAACGCTGGAATTTCATTGGTAGTTGAAATAATTTCCCAGATATTAAGTCTGTTGGGCACCATCTTGTCTATCACATGAATAACGCCATTGCTACCCACCACATCAGCTGTTGTAATGTTAGCCTCCTCTACTTTTTTTCCGAAGAAGTTATTGTACTTACCATTCAGCATTAATACACGAAGCGTGTCTGTTGCATCGGTAGTAAGGAAACGCAAATCAGCAATATGATTTGCCAGAAATTTATTTAACCGTGAGGTATCATTCGTGATAGTTGGATCAAGTGATATTAATGCTTCATTGGTAGGAGCAAATACTGTGAAGCTTTTTGAAGAGCCCAGAATATTAGCATACGATGATTGGGCCAACAGTTGTTCAAACTTGCTCAGGTTGTTGATGCCACTCATGAGCGTTTTCAAACTTTTACCGCTATTGCCATCAGACACCGTATTGTGCTGGTCCCAATCTTTTTTACAACCAATAGTTACAGCCAATGTTGCTATCAGCAGCCATTGATATATTCGAAATTTCATCATTGTTGTTCTTTTTTATCGTACTACGGGCTAAAGCGTTTTACTACTACTGATACACCAGCGTTCCATCGGGTGCAAAACGGGGCAGAATCTGGTTGTCATCTACCGGTATGAAATGAATCATATCGAGGTTGTTGGTATTTTGAGTACCGGTTACAGCTTCAAAGCGAAGCGTTTGACGGCCGGTGGTTTTAATATCTACAGTACCAACCAGGCGTGATGCAAAGTTGTTATCCACCACAGATGTGTACCGCTTCCATCCAATGGCTTCTCTTTCAGCATCTGTACCAGAAGGTATAAACTCTGTGAAGATTAACTGGCGTTGCATCAGATCGCCATTGATGCGAATATTATTTACACATTGTGATGATGAACTTTGCCTTTGTGTACGGTAGCAAATCCACACTTTGTACCGGCCTTTTACTACCACAGGAGTTACGTACTCCCACCAGAGAGCACGGAGTGGCGGGCCGAGTGGCAAAATATTTACATCATTATTTAAAGCACGACTGGTAATGGAAGATGTAGTGCTGTAGCTATAAGTCATTGTTGTACCTGCACTATTATAGCCCCAGTTGATGTCTTTAATCGGACGATCCAGATCATTGGCTTTTACGAAATTGTAATTGGCCTTTTTGTAAAACTGTGGCAGCTTGCGTATTTCATCAAATGCACTTACATCCCAATACACTGCTTGAGGAGCTCTGTACTTTGCAACAAAATGCCCGGTAACCCGATGCCACACACCATTAGATGCAGAGTTGTCGCCAAAAGGACGTTCCAG
>JADLHL010000171.1 GCA_020848815.1 Chitinophagaceae bacterium
ATCATACATCTCACATTACCTCACCGGTACTTCCATCAGCAATAGCTGTGCGTTACTGTCGGCCGTAATACTGAGAGTGTCAGTCCCTTCGATGGCCAAACCATCGCGGCGGTTGAGTGCCTGTCCGTTGATGGTTACATCGCCTTCAATCACAAAAGCATACACACCGTTACCGCTCTTTTTGAGAATATAGCTTGTGCTGAATCCGGCATCGAGCAAGCCCATGTGAAACCATGCATCCTGATGAATCCATACGCCTTCATCATCAGCGTTGGGACTCAGTACCTGCAACAGGTTGTTCTGCATTTTAGTTACGTCCATGTGTTGCTGGTCGTAGCGTGGTTGCACATTGCGTTGTTTGGGAAACACCCATATCTGAAAGAACCGGACTTCTTTGTCGCGATTGGCGTTCATTTCGCTGTGGCTGATGCCCGTGCCGGCACTCATCACTTGTATGTCACCTTGTTTGATAACGGTTTCGTTGCCCATGCTGTCGCGGTGTTTCAAATCGCCAAACGTGGGTATAGAAATGATTTCCATATTGTCGTGGGGGTGAGTGCCAAAGCCCATACCGGCTGCCACTGTATCATCGTTGAGTACCCGCAGGGCACCAAAATGAATGCGGCTGGGGTCGTGGTAACCCGCAAAGCTGAACGTATGAAAGCTGTTGAGCCAGCCATGGTTGGCCTTGCCACGGGTACCTGCCTTGTGCAGGGTGAGGCGTTGGGTGTTGGATGTGGTATTCATAAAAACTCCTTTTTTATACTGTTATACAAACAAGCGATACTTACTGATGAAGGTGAATATTCGTAGTTGTTATAATTACATGTATATACATATATTGTTCCAAAAAAAATGACCTGTCAGTCTTGCAGCATTTGTGCCAGCAACTGGTTCAGTTGGGCGGCTTCTGCTTCTGTCAGGTTGGCAATGTGCTGGTGTTCGGCTTCCATGGCTTGGGTAGCAGCATCCAGCAGATTGAGCCCGGCAGGGGTAATCTGAATCAGCGTTTCGCGGCGGTCTTCCGGTGAGGGAAAACGCTTTACCAGTTTCTTTATCTCCAGTCGGTCGGCTATGCGGGGCACGTTGGAGTTGCGTTCTATCAGGCGGCTGGCAATATCTTTTACACACAATGGTGTAGGATGACTACCTTTCAAAATACGCAGTATATTGTATTGTTCGCCGGTAAGGGCATAGTTCTTCAGCAGCTGGTTGATGTTGGTTTTCACCTGGTAAGCTGCATACATAATATGTATCAAAGCCTTGTGGCGTTGGTCTTTAAATTTAGATGACTTTATCGCTTCTTCCAGTGTCATAGTGCAAATATATGTACATACATGTAATTTTCAAAAGTTAAAATCTGTATTTTTAAAAATGCCTAAAATTCCCAACACACCCGTTCTTTTAGCAATTACAATTGCTGTCATATTTTTTATTGGTTACCTATGGTATAAGAAACTTACTGGTGGAGCTACAGAAGTCAGTGGAAAACCCATTGTAGAACCTAGTGAATATGTAAATCTTTTAGTAGGATTTATTTCTTTGGCGGTTGCCATAATATTTGGCATAGTAGCTACCAATTTGAGTAACAAGGCAAACAAGTACAGTGAGGCGTCCTTTGCACTTGCAAACAAACAAGACTCTCTTCATGAGGAATTAAATGAGCTTAGGAATTTAGCGAGTGGTCAACAAGAGCAATTGAATGAATTGCTACGAATTGTTGTTCGCTTGGATACACAAAATCAATTGTCGGTTTCACAGATAGACGAATTGAAAATTGTAACATCAAATTTGGGTGAGCAAACCGGTGAGCTAAGAGCTTTGAATACAAAACAGGTTGAAGTAAGTGAAACTATTTCAAAACAGTTTGCAGTAAATTCTGGTATTCTACAATATATACTTGAGTTAGATAAAAAGAAATTTAATAAAGCTCAGAGGGATTTAATGCATGGAGTGAATGAAGTTTTTAAAGTCTATAACTCTAGTCAGTTTTTTTATAGAGACTACGATTTGGATTCTATTCCAAATGTGCAGGAATTACAAATTCACCAAAAAAACGTTTCTGACTTATGTAAGGAGATGATCAAGGTGATGGAAAAGTATGGAGGAAACGTTTTACTAGACTATGCAAGAGTTGAAAATTCTTGGCGAGGTTCATATTTAGAGATAAAAAAGATGTCAGAGAAAATGGATGAACTATTAGGCAAACCTTATAATGAATCGCTACGAATACAAACACTTGATTTATTACGTGACTTCGCATTCTGGGCAAATAGCATATTGGATAATTTATCAGTGACCGTTAACACACATTATGAAGATATTTTCCAAATAGATAAAAATTTAATTGAATCATTGATACCACAAATTCAAATAAAAAGGGCTAATTAAAAAGGCCAACATCAAGTTGGCCTTTTTAATTCAATTATTTATTTCTTGAAGCGCTGGCGTCTAACCATGGTTTCAGGGTTTCGCAATTGCCAAACTTCGGATCTACGTAGATGTAGTAAGTGCTGATTTTGTTGGCAAACCATTCGCTCAAGATGTTTTGCTTTTTTTCTTCGAGGGCACGGGCTGCTATTTTGTTGTAGTCTTCTTTCAGGTTTTCGCGGTGGGGCTCGGTGCGGGTACGCAGGTAAATGAAGCGAACGCCTTTTTTGCCCTGCTCGGTGGTAAATACTTCGGGCTGGCTGTACTGGCCGGGCTTCATGTTTTTGAGCAGCGGAATCATGGTTTTATCGAGCTGGTCAATGGTCACCATGGAGGTTTGTTCGCGGCTCATTTCCCATCCGCCGCTAAACTTATTGTCTTCGTCGTTGCTGTATTTATTTACGGCTTCGCCGAAGCTAAGTGTACCGGCAATGAGCATACTGCGGGCACTATCGAGGCGGCCTTTGGCTTCATCCAGTTCGTCTTGCGTTACTGGCGGAATCATGAGGATGTGGCGTACCACAGCGTCGTCGCCATTGCGGCTTACGCACTGTATAATATGCAAACCAAACTTCGACTTCACTACGTTTGATATCTGGCCTTCTTTCAACTTAAAAGCAGTAGACAAAAACACGGGATCCCACATGCCTTTGTCGGCACGGCTGAGGGCGTACTGTCCGCCATTGTCTTTGCTGCCGGGGTCTTCGCTGTAGAGCTTGGCCATTTGATCGAAGCGACGGCTGCCGCTTTCAATTTGCTTCTTAATATCATTGAGCTGCTTGGCTGTATAGCTTTCAATGTCGCGGCTGGCCTTGGGGTAAATCACAATTTTGCCTACTTCCAGTTCGCTTTCGTAAAAGGGCAGGCTGTCTTTGGGAATGCTTTCGAAATAGTCTTTTACTTCATTGGGTGTAATGCGTACGGTTTCCAGAATTTTGCCCCGCATTTTATTGGCCAGTTCCTTTTCTTTAAAAGGCTTGCGAAAGTCTTCCTTGATTTGGTAAATGGTGCGGCCGGCAATTTCTTCCAGTGCTTCGCGGCCACCGTAAGCCTGCATAAAACCACGGATTTGGTTTTCAATCAGCGATTCTACTTCGGCATCATCTACGGTTACGGAGTCTTTTTCTGCCTGCAATACCAGTGCTTTTTTTACCAGTTCAGCTTCCAGCAACAAGCAGTCGGGGTTGGGCGGTACTTCGCCACCTTGCCGCCTGATGTCTTCAACGGCGTTGGCAATATCGCTTTGCAAAATGATGCGGTCGCCCACCTTGCCAATGATGCGATCGGCCACTACTTTTTTGGTTTGGGCCAGTGCTTGCTGCGCTGTGCCTGCTGCCAAAATGGCCAATACAAACAGAAATCCTTTTTTCATATTCTAAAAACGTAATGCTGTAAAAATAGGTGAAGGCAGTGGTGGTGGGTGGTGTGGACGGTTTTTTAACAAGAAAACAAAAGCAATGTGCTCATGGGCTAATTGGCTGGTTTTACAATGTTGTCGACTGTAGTTTTACCTGTTAACCAATCAACTCATCCACTTTCCAACTCACTGCTTAGTGCCTGAAATGCCGCATGCCGGTCATCACCATGGCGAGGCCATTTTGCTGGCAGTATTCAATGCTGTCTTTATCGCGGATGCTGCCGCCGGGCTGTATAAAAGCTTCAATGCCTTCGGCATGGGCAATTTTCACACAATCATCAAAGGGGAAGAAAGCATCGCTGGCCAGCACGGCACCTTTCAGGTCGAAGTTGAACTGACGGGCTTTTTCGATGCTGTGGCGCAACGCATCGATGCGGCTGGTTTGGCCACAACCTTTGCCCACCAACTGGCGATCTTTGATGAGGGCAATGGCATTGCTCTTGAGGTGCTTGCACACCAGGTTGGCAAAAGCCAGCTCGGCTTTTTCGGCTTCGGTGCAGGTGCGGCCGCCTACTTCGTTCCACTCGGTGTAGTTGCCGATGTCGTTGTTTTGGCTGAGTACCCCATTGAGCAGGCTGCGGTACTGAGTAGTGCCTGTTGGCTGTGCTTTCAGCTGTAGTAATATGCGGTTCTTTTTGCTTTTCAATACGGCCAGTGCGTCTTCGTTGTATGCTGGTGCAATCAGCACTTCAAAGAAAATTTCGTTGATGGCATTGGCGGTATCGAGGTCTACCGTGCCATTGGTAACGAGCACACCACCGAAAGCACTTTCGGGGTCGCCGGCGAGGGCTGCATCCCAGGCGGCATTTACCGTGGAGCGCTGGCTTACGCCGCATACATTGGTATGCTTGATGATGGCAAACGTAGTATCTGTGCCAGCCTCAAACTCACGAATGAGCTGCATGGCGGCGTCTACATCTACCAGGTTGTTGTAGCTCAGTTCTTTACCATTTACCTGCTCAAACAGCTCGGCGAGGTTGCCCTCGAAAGTGGCCGACTGGTGCGGGTTTTCGCCATAGCGCAGTGTTTTTTTGGTACCTACTTCCGGCGTGGTGCTCAGGAAATAATCGGCAATGGCAATGTCGTAGCGTTTTACCACTTCAAAAGCCTTGGCGGCAAACAGGCGGCGCTGCTCCAGTGTAGTCGTGCCGTTTTGCGCAAGCAAAATATCATTGAGTACGGCATAGTCGTCTTTGCTGCTCAGCACCACCAGGTCGCTGAAGTTTTTGGCAGCAGCACGAATCATGCTCGGGCCGCCAATATCGATCTTTTCGATGATGGCCGACTCTTCGCTGGTATTGGCCACGGTTTCTTCAAAAGGATAGAGGTCAACGATGACGAGATCAATTTCGGGGATGTTGTATTGCGCCATTTCCTGCACATGCACGGCATCGGCCCGCTTGCCAAGGATGCCGCCAAATACCACGGGGTGCAATGTTTTTACACGGCCACCGAGTATGCTGGGGTAGCTGGTGAGGTTTTCTACCGGCACCACGGGAATGCCCAGTTTTTCAATAAAGCTTTGGGTGCCGCCGGTACTGTAGAGGGTAATGCCTTGCTGATGAAGGGTAGGCACAAGGGTTTCCAGTCCGTCTTTGTAAAAAACGGAGATCAAAGCACTTTTGATTGGCTTGTTCATGATTGGCTGATTGTTATGCGATTGCGCTGATGATAAGTTGATGCAGGTGCTACAAGCGGGCCTGCTCCACAACAAAAGCCCCATTGATGGCCACGCTATGGAGGCGCAAATGTAGGCTATCGGCTGCGCTTTTCCACCGGGCAATGCGGTAGGCACTGTTGCTGCCATCGAGCACAATTTGCCTGCAGCGGATATGCGGCAAAATTTTGGCCGGATTGCCGGGCACATTGCCACTCACAATCAGCAAGTCTGTTTCATGAATGGCCGATTGTTTGTAATTGAGTTGCTGCCGCAACATGCTGATGCGCAGACCATTGGCCACAAACGACACATTGCTGCTATCGGCCAGCAGGCGATACTGGTGCGGTTGGTACTGGTAGCGAATGCGGGTGGGCAAGAGGTGAAAGTTTTGCAGAAAACCCGGTTGGGTTAGGGCGGTGTCGCCAACGAAAATGGAGCGGTTGCCCTGCACAATATCGATGCCGCTGTACTGTGGTATGTTGTAAATGATGAGTTGCTGTTGAGTGGCGGTTTGCCATTTTTGTGCAGCTAATAAAAGCATGTACAACGCCAGCGAAGCGGCAGCGGCCAGCAACCCCTTGCTGCTTTTGAGCAGCCACCAGGTACCAATGCCCGCAATGATGCAGCAAAGCAACACCGCCATGGGCATGGATATTTGCACCTGCTGAATGGTGGTAAAAGGCAATTGGCTCACCCAAATGATGCAGGCATTTAAACCAGCAATACCCCAGCCAGCCAGTTGCCCTACAAAGCCGGCTACCATAGGCCACCAACTTAGCGCTAACATTACAAGCAGCGCATACAACACCGCACCACTCAAGGGTACGGCTACCAAATTGGCCAATAAAAAATACACCGGAAACTGATGAAAATGATAAATACCGAGTGGCAGGGTAAGGATTTGCGCCGCAATGGTTACGGCCATCATTTGCCAAATGTGCAGGAGTATTTTATTGCCGGGGTTGTACCATGCCAAAATGGGTTTGTAAAAAATGGCGATGCTGAGCACGGCGGCAAAACTGAGTTGAAACCCCACATTCCAAAAAGCAAACGGATCGTAGAGGAGGAGGGCGATAGCAGCGGCACTCAGCATATTGATAGCGTTGGAACCCCGCTGCCAAAAGTCGCCGAGTGCTACCATGCTAAACATAACAGCGGCCCTGGTAATGGATGGTGCGGCACCGGTAAGTAAAGTAAACAACCACATGCTGCCAAGGGTAAGCAGTAAGCGAAGCAGCCGCATTCGTTGTGTTTGCCCGAGGGGTTTAAGCAAAAACAACAGCAGCGTATAAATCATGCCGAGGTGCATGCCGCTGATGGCAATGATGTGCACCACACCGGTGTTGGCATATTGCTCTACAAGGGTTTTGTCGAGGTCGCCACGATAGCCAATGAGCAAGGCTTGCGCCACACCATTTTCCAGCGGGTTGGGAATATAACGGACTATGGATTGCAGCACCCATTGCCGCATGGCAAATAATTGTTTTCGAAAAGCATTGCCGTTGTTGCCGGGTAGAATTTTGTATTGATCTGCTTTCAGAAAAACCTGGTAAAAAACACCTTGCCGGGCAGCATAGGTTTGATAGTTGAACCCACCGGGATTGCCTGCATTTTTAATGGGCTGCAATGGCCGGTTGAAAACAATTTGCTGGCCATACGTTAGCTGCGAAGCGTTACTGTCTTTGGCGAGGTACAAGAGTACTTCTCCTTTCACTTGCTGCAGTTGTCCATTGGGCAGTAGCAGTGCAATGCTGGCATTGGCTTTCACCGATTTTTCTTTGGGTACGGCAGGCTCAACGAGTGTTGCTATTACAGTTTGGCCTGTGCTGTAATGATTGCCTGCAAAAGCGGGCTGCTGCCAAATGGCATGCAGTTGTACCATCGTAGCACCGATGGCAACCAAGCAAAGTAGCAAACCCGCAGAGGCTGCAAATGGCCGCTTGTACAATATCAGGCTCAACAGCAAACTGATGACAATAAAAACGGGTAAACTGTATTGCCAATGGTATTGGGTATCGAGCAGGGCATTGCCCAGTATAATGCCTGCAACGAGTGGCAGGCAAATGCGCAACAGTGGTGCCGACCGCCAAACGGGAATAAAGTATTTTCTGAATGCAGCTACAGCCATGAGTGAAGGGGTGTAGCTAGGTTAGTAACGATTCAGGAGTTATGCAAGCGTAGAAATACGCAAATCGGTTGAATACTGCAGAATGTTTATTTTCATTTCTCAATCCATTGCATATGCAAAAGTTCATTTCCTTGTTGGGTATTTGTGGTCTTGTGTTGTTGCTGGCTGCCTGCGGTAGTACCAGCCATATTTACATTGTACGGCATGGAGAGAAAGTTTCTCCGAGTGGTGATGTGGCACTGAGCGGTGCCGGTTTGGAACGGGCCGAAGCCTTGAAGGACAGCCTGAAGAATAAGAAGATTGCACAGGTGTACAGCACCAACTACAAGCGAACGCAACAAACGGCAGCACCTACGGCCATGCAGTTTGGTAAAGACATTGTTACGTACAATAACGGAGATAGCTTGCTGCAAGCGTTGGTAAAACAACCGAAGGGCAATGTGCTCATTGCCGGCCACAGCAACACCGTGCCGCAAATGATTCGTGCTGTTGGACTAACGCTTTCGTTTGAAGGAAATATTCCGGATAATCAGTATGATAATCTCTTCATCATTACTGTAAAAAAAGGTAAACAACCAACGTTGCAAGCAGCGAAGTATGGGCTGCGGAGTGAGTGACAATATACCGGGTATTACTGAGGCCCAACAGCTACCACATTAAAAGTAAAGTTGGGTGTATTGGCAGAAAGGCGTGGATTGAAGATGTACAATGTACAACCCGAAGATGTAACGTTTGCCATACTTAACACCAGCTCTGCCCAACCTCCACCACTCAATATATTGCCTACATATGCGGCAACGGGTGTGCCAGAAAAAGTTTCACTCCATGATACATTTTGAATATAGGTACTGTTGCCCGCAATATTACCGGGATTGACAGTTACGCTACTTACAACCTGTTTCAATTGAGTACCGGAAGTATTACGGATAATTCCTTTCCCGTTTTGTACCGTCAGGTTGCTGAATACGTCCAATTTATTGTCGAAGAGTGCCGGAGCATTCCAGCCTACAATAAACTTGTAATCGGACGCTTCTTGTGCGTAGTTGCTTCCATCGCTACCTCCACCAACTACCACTGCGCCTCCGCCAGGGTTCAGCAGTAACCTGGGTACCGGACCAAGTGTAGTACTTTTCTTTACCCGTATGTATGCGTATTCCCATGCACTACTAATGCCGACGTTCAATGATAGTCTGGGTTCATTATTACTAAAATTAGAAGAGTCGAATATGGTAAGGGCATGACCTTCATCCATGTCTAAGGGTATCTGTAATCCACCATTATGGTAAATAGTAAGTCTGCTCTTAGGAATCAGGTTATTGATACCCACATTGCCATTAGCCGCTACTAACAAACGCACTGCATTATTGCTGACCATGCTAAAACTATGATTGCTGCTGGTGCCAATGTATGGGCCAGCCGCATTGGCCTCATTACTGATGCGAAGTACACTGCCTGCGTTTTCTTCAATGATGATTTGAGTGCCGCCTCCGGTGCCCTTTATGTGCAACCTCGACTGAGGTGTGCTGGTGCCAAGGCCTACATTTTGGGCCGACAGCCAGGTGCTGAAAAGGCAACAAATGGAAAACAGAATCGACTTCATGCAGTGGTGTTTAGGTGGTAGGAAGATACTCTTTTCGCACAAAAAAAGCGTCATCGGAATGGATGACGCTTTTTGGTTGTATGCAGAATATTTACTTACTCAAATTCATACTCCGCTCTTTGTACAGCTTGCGGAAGTAAGGATCACGCAGGTCTTTTACAAAACGGATGGCTTCGCCGGTGCTCTTCATTTCGGGGCCGAGCTCTTTGTTTACACCCGGGAATTTGTTGAAGCTGAACACAGGTTCTTTAATAGCAAAACCTTCCAGTTTTTTCTCAAACGTAAAGTCGGTGAGTTTCTTTTCGCCCAGCATTACTTTGGTGGCAATGTTGAGGTACGGAATGCCATAGGCTTTGGCAATGAACGGCGTGGTACGGCTGGCACGTGGGTTGGCTTCAATTACATACACGGTGCCGTCTTTAATAGCAAACTGAATGTTGATAAGGCCACGGATATCCAGTGCACGGGCAATTTTTTCGGAGTAGTATTCCAGCGTGGTTACTTCCAGTGGTGTCAGGTTAAAGGCTGGCAACACGGCGTTGCTGTCGCCGCTGTGAATACCGGCTGGTTCAATGTGCTCCATCACACCCATCACGTGGAAATTTTCGCCATCGAAAATGGCATCTACTTCTGCTTCCTGACAGCGGTCGAGGAAATGGTCGATGAGGATTTTATTGCCGGGGATATGTTTCAGCAGGCTGATGACTGCTTTTTCTACTTCTTCGTCGTTAATCACAATGCGCATCCGCTGGCCACCCAATACGTAGCTGGGGCGCACCAGTACGGGGTAGCCTACCCGGTTGGCCACTTCAACGGCATCGTCTACATCGTAAGCGGTGCCGTACTGTGGGTAAGGAATTTCGAGGTCGCGGAGCAGGTCGCTGAAGCGGCCACGGTCTTCGGCTATGTCCATGCTGTCGAAGCTGGTGCCAATGATTTTTACGCCTTTTTCTACCAGCTTTTTGGCCAGTTTGAGGGCGGTTTGGCCACCGAGCTGTACAATCACGCCTTCGGGTTGCTCCAGTTCAATAATTTCCCAGAGGTGCTCCCAAAACACGGGCTCGAAGTACAGTTTGTCGGCAATATCGAAATCGGTGGAAACGGTTTCGGGGTTACAGTTCACCATAATGGCTTCATAACCACACTCTTTGATAGCCATGAGGCCATGTACGCAACAGTAATCGAACTCAATGCCCTGACCAATGCGGTTGGGGCCGCTGCCTAATACAATTATCTTTTTTCTGTTGCTGGGGATGCTCTCGTTGTGCAAGAGACCGGTGCTGCCTGTAACTGTGCTCATTGTTGAAGAATTGCGCAAAAGTAAGGTTGCCTGCCAAAACAGGCGGTGAAGATTTTCCGAACCTGCGCCATGTCATCGTTTGCGGGGGCTGGCACTGGTAATTTTGCTGCAAATACACGGCACTATGCGCCTCGAAGATTTGAAAGAAAGACTAGTACACCTGAAGCAACTCAGCTGCGACGACGACACACAAAAAGCCTTGAAAGCCATGCTCGATGCCTTAGAGCTGGAAAGCGACTGGACAGAAGCTGAGCTACAGGAAGTGGCAGCTCAACTGGATGAGCTGGCCGGTGAGCTGGCCTAAGCTGAAGGGTATGGATGATACAAGCAGCTGCCAGAAAGTGCATGGAGTAAGTACTATGCCAGCTGCTATCCCGAACGTGGTATTGGCTTGCTGCCAGTGCTTATTCATATATCCTGATAAAATTTTACTATTGCTTACCCGGCAGCATAGCTGGGTTAATTTTTTGTTGCAGTGGAGCATACGCTAAATGCCTCATCTGCATACGTATTTCTACGCATTTTTCTGGAAATCACCATTTTGTAACCACGATAAGTATGTGGTAACAGTATTTTACCCCTACATTAGCAAACAGCTGATGGTAACTGATGCCTGTAGGGCAGATGTACACAAGGCTTGTATAGCTGATGCATACCAACAATAGCATGAGCTATCGCTTACCTTTTTTATAATAAAACGCAATATGATGAAACAAGTAGTACTTGCCATTTGCCTGCTTATAGGTGTACAAGTATTTGCACAGGTACAATTTGGTGTAAAAGCCGGGGGCAATATTGCTACCACAAAGGATCTGATTGCTTTTCCGAAAAATCGGGTGGGTTGGTATGGTGGTTTGACAATGGAATTACCAATTAATCGGTATTTCTTTTTTCAATCAGAAATGCTTTTTTCATCGAAAGGGTATAAAGTAGACCAGCAACTTGGAGCCGATAAAACTAGTATTCGGTTTAATTATATCAATATTCCTTTATTAATTGGGTATCGTTTCGAGAAGAACAGCTCAATACTGTTGGGTACAGAACTGGGTTATTTAGCAGGTGCTCGATTGATTATGGGTAAAGAAAATAATCTGGATGTAGGAAAGCATTATCCTGCCAAGTTTGATATTGCTGCAAGTATAGGATTGCAACATCAGTTCTTAAAAAACTTATATGTGGAAGTTAGGTACAATTATGGTTTCAATATGCTGTATTCTGTTGATGCTATCGGGCAACGACATTTAGATTCAAGAGGTGCAAACAGGGTTTTTCAAGTAGGGTTGAACTATTTGTTATAGGTTAAGACAATCATCAGGGTTGGGATACTTCAAAAGATTAAGCCTTTAAATACGGATGGCTGATATCATGATAAAATAAAAACGTCCATCCGTCGGCGCTGCCTTTATCCCACCATTGCTGGCGCAGCTCCATGCATTTTTTACCATCGTGGTCGTACTTGGCTACAAAGCGGCTCAGCATTTGCTTGTGCTGCGGCGCATCATCGCCCCCAAAAAAGATCAGGCCTTCGGCGGTTTCTATCCAAAACACCTGGTGGTAGGGACTGTGAGCACCCGTTACCTGATAGTGAATGTAATTGTCGATGCTGCCTTCATCGTCGTGCAGCCAAAACACCCGTGGGTGCCGGTCGAACACTTCAAATTCATCAGTGATGAATGAGGGATAACCGGTGGCTTCCGCAAAATCATATTCGCGGCGCTGTACAAAATACGTAGCGTTGGGAAAAGCCAGATGCGCATTGCCCAAGCGGTCTTTATAGCTTACGCCACCTGCATGGTCTTTGTGTAAATGGCTCATCAATACCTTGGTTACATCAGTGGGTTGTATGCCGTTGGCTTTGAGGTTGCGGTGTATTTGCAACTCACCCTGCTGGCTAAAACCGAGGCCGGTGTCTATCAGCAGCACATCCCTTTCGGTTACTATACAAAAGGGCTGTACTTCTACCAGTAAGCTGCCTGTGGTTCTTGCTTGCAAGTCATCTTTCTCTTGGTTGAAAGGATGAAAAATTTTGTCTTTTCCAATGGTAAAAGAGCCTTCTGATAATGGAATAATTGTAGCCATAGTTGATGGTTGCTGGTTGGTCGTTGATGGAAAATCCTACTTCGTACTTCTACCCTCGTACTTCTCCCCTCGTACTTCTTACTTCGCTCTTACCGCAGCACTACCTGCCGGTCGGCATCGAGGCGAACGAAGATGAAAATGAGAATGGTAAAGGTCATGAGCGAAGAGCCGCCGTGACTGATGAGGGGCAGTG
>JADLHL010000172.1 GCA_020848815.1 Chitinophagaceae bacterium
ACATACCCACCCAACTCTTCTTTCCAATGGGCGAAGTCGTTGTTGTAATCGCCTTTGATGCGTTCGATAGGCGGATTGAAGTAGCCGAATTTCAAGTTTGGAAACTCTTCATGAATCAGGTTCATCATTTGCTGTACGCCCATGCATTCGCCGGCATCGGCTACATTTATTTTACCCAAATACCAATCGGGGTCAATATTGAAATTACGCCACTGAATCATGCATAAATCTGTTTCCTTTATCAGTTTGCGCAGCGCTTCGTATTCTGCTTCGCTATCGGTCATGCCGGGGAAAACGAAGTAGTTAATGCTCGTCCACGCACCATATTTGCGGGCTACTTTCAGGCTTTCAATGATGTCTTCAAACTGGTAATTATTGGGGCGATAGTAGGGCGTATAAATTTCGCTGCGGGCACTGTTGGTGCTCACCCGTATGCTGTCTAAACCCGCCTGGCACAGAGCTTCCACGGCAGCGGGCTTGCTACCGTTGGTGTTGATATTGATAGACCCTTTTTTGGTATGCTTCCGAATTTCGATGATAGCATCGCGGATGGTTTCCCACATCAGCAGCGGCTCACCTTCGCAGCCTTGCCCAAAGCTGATGATGGGGTAGGGAGCAGTTTCCAGATGCGGTACGGTAAACTCCACAATCTCTTCAGGCGTGGGTTTAAAAGTGAGGCGGTCTTGCGGGCTGGTAATGGTTTCTTCTTCTGGCTGAAAGCTTACACAACCTACGCAGTTGGCATTGCAGGCAGGAGAGCTTGGCACGGGGCATTCCCAACGGCCCATGGCCATGTTGCGGGCAGCGGGGCAGTTGTAGGTATTGCAGCAGTTTTCCATCAGGTGCTTCACCAGTCTGTTGTGCGAATACGCTTCCATCAAATGCGTGGCACCATTGGCAATGGTATCATCATCGTATCCCGCACATTCCTGACGCACATCTCTTTCTACCCGTACAGCTGTAACATAAAACTGATCGTTGTACCAACCGGCTGCTGTGTAGCAAAACAAGGGTAGTGTTGGTGCATCGGGTGCGGTTTCGTAAGCGGCCAAAAACAGGTTGGTATGTGCCGGCGGAATGAAAGCCGCTACCGCCCAGCCTTTGTCGCAGAGGCGCATTTCTCCTGTTTCCACATCTATGCCAATGCCTTTGCGGCCGGGCAGTTCGTATAGGTTGCCGCCATCGGGCAAAACAATCCAGCTTTCTTCGGGCACTTCAAAAGCATCCCATCCACTACGGCCAATGGCGTAGAGAGTTTGGTCTTCAAAAATGTTGCCGTTGCCGTCGCTGTATAGTAAATATGGAGTCATATGAAAAATTGAATGGGAAATGAATAATTAGGCAATGGGTTATGAAGTAATAGCAAACCCTTTGTGCTCCTTAGTGTGTGCTTTGTGGTTCAAAAAAAGGGGTTATATACGAAAATGCAATTGCTCTTTGCAATACGCATTAAACTCTGCAATTAGTTCTGCTGAAACAGGTTCGTCTAATTCTTTTTGAATGATGTGGTTGTTGCGCAGGTCGAGGGTAAAAATGTTGTCCCTGATCATCACGTTATCAATTTCAAACCATTCGTATTTCTTTTTGGGAAAAGAATTGCGTACCACTTTTTCTTTTGTAAATCCTATCTCGTCAGGAAATTTTACCCAACGCTCTATTACCGACATGATGGCGTAACCCACGCCAAACCACACATGATATTTGGCCAACGGCAGCAGCATCCAGGCCATGGCAGCCACCATCAGTTCCATGCGGTAGTTTACCTGAAAAGATTTGTCGGCGCTGCGCACCCAGCCGTACAACCACAAACCAATAATAAGTAGGGGAATCACTACCAGCCAAAGGTTGGTGCCAAACATGCCCAGCCTTATGAGATAGTAAAAGTAGGCTGTCAAGAAAATGAGCAGCAACACCTGACTCACGATGTTCACATGTTTGAACCCCGGCGATTTGAGGGTGATGACGTAGTCAAAGTCGCCCGATGATGCTGTTGCGGTTTCCTCTTGCTGCATAAGGTTGCAAATGTACCTGCTATACCAACAGGTTACGCCTTCGGTTGGCTTACCATCATGTTGCAAATTTTCCAAAGCTGACGGGCCCCCACGTTAGCATCCCAACCGCTTTCGCCAATGCCTATTTCTACCAAATCGAAACCAATAAGCTGGCGGCCGCTGGCCAGCAGGCGCCGAAGCAGGTAAATGATTTCTTCGGATTCAAAACCGCCATCCACCGGAGTGCCGGTGCGGGGGCAAAGCTTGGGGTTGAGGCCGTCTATATCGTAGCTGAGGTGTACTTTTTGTGGCAGCTGTGCAATAATGTCGTCGCAAATCTGCTGCCAGTTGTCGCCTTCAAAGCGGCGCCTTTTCAGGTCACGGTCGAAGAAACAATGGATGCGGTTCTTGTGCTGTTGCAGGTATTCCCATTCGCCCTGGCTAAAATCACGAACACCAATTTGTACCACTTTTTCCAGCTGTGGTATTTCTTCCAAACCATTGTATACCACACTGGCGTGGCTATATTTAAAAAACTCGTAAGAAGGGCGCAGGTCGCAGTGGGCATCTATCTGCAATATGCCAAATGATTCGTGCTGTTCGGCCTGTGCTTTCCAATAGCCCAGCGATGTGCTGTGGTCGCCACCGAGCAGGCCCACCTGTTTGCCCGCTTTCAGCAGGTCGCTGGTTTGCTCGTACACCCAGCCATTCATAAAGTCCGACCCTTCGTTGATGTCTTTGATGCTTTTGCACATAAAGCGGTTGGCCTTTATGTCTTCGCCACGAGAAATGAAGTCGATAAAGAGCTCGGCTTCTTTGCGCAAAAAGTCGCTTTTGAGCAGCAGCTTTCTGTCGATGGGGCGCATGTAAAACCCTTTCTTCCAGGCGTCGGGAGTATCCAAATCAAAAATGTCTACCTGCAAAGAAGCTTTGAACACCTGCTCTGAAGCCCGGGCGGTACCTGCTGAAGAGCTTACCGTAACCTCCCATGGCACTGGTACAATTACTAATTGGGCATCGGTTTCGGAAAAGGGCAATCCAAAAATGTTGTTGTTGGGATTGCCTGCACTGTTTACGTCGAAAGTAGATAAATCGGCCATGTGGCTTTGTATAAAGGGGGGCGAAAGTACAAACATTCTACACGCAACCACCCTGCTGTGCAGGGATGCCTTACCGCAAAGCATTGCGGTGCCAACAGCGGCCTGATTTTCAATGAAAAAAAAGTAGACAGGCCGTTTATTTAACAATGCTGGTAATGAACACCAGCTGCCGAATCGCTGTACATTTGCCCAAAATCACCGGAGTAGCGAATGAAAAAGATGCACATTTTTTTGCTGGTTGGTGTGGCAGTGGCCATAGCCGTGATGATTAGTTTCACCACCGATCTTACCACGTATGATACCATTGCTTCTGCAAAGCAAAAAGAAGGAACCTACGTACACCTGATAGCCAAGCTGGATAAGGCTCAGCCTATTGAGTACAATCCATTAACCAATCCTAATTATTGTTCTTTTACAGTGGTAGATTCTTTGGGCTCGGTTACCAAAGTCATCAGCAACAAACCCAAGCCGGCCGATTTGGAAATGAGTGAAAGGGTAGTGCTGAAAGGCCGCATGAAAGAAGACGGTTTTCATTGCGACGACATACTGCTGAAGTGCCCCAGCAAGTATAAAGATGAACAAGCCAAGGGCCTCCGCCACCCGGGCAGCAAACAAGAAGGTTAAGAGATCTATATTTACCAATACAAAGCGACATCCAAACGGGTGTCGCTTTTTGTTGGCATCAAACTCAAATGATTCCATTCAAGCAATCCGTTTAATTCGTGTCATTCGCTTTATTCGTGTCATTCGTGTTTAAAGTGATTCTTTTTTCGCATTTCCCCAACAAACAGTGCTTTCACGTTTCATTGCTATGAGGTGCATACCCGTACTTTTGCCACGCTTTGCAACCAAATAATTGCAAACTGCCAGCAGTATGGAATTTGTAGGAGAAAATTTGTTGCCCGGTCAGATTGGGCACTTCATGATTGTGTTGTCGCTGATGTCGGCCCTGTTTGCCAGCGTTAGTTTTTACATGGGTTTTAAGGCTGCCGATGCAAGCAGCCGCCCCATCTGGATGAAGCTGGCCCGCATTGGTTTTGCGGTGCAAAGCATTTCGGTACTGGTGTCGTTTTACATTTTGTACCACATCATCAACAACCATTTATTTGAGTACAAATATGTATGGCAGCACAGCAGCAAGGCCCTGCCCATGGAGTATTTGCTCAGCTGTTTTTGGGAAGGCCAGGAGGGTAGTTTTTTGCTCTGGAGCTTTTGGCATGCCGTGCTGGGCTGGTTTATTATAGCCCGTAGCGGCAAGTGGGAAGGCCCGGTGATGTCGGTCATCAGCTTTGCTCAGTTTGCGCTGGCTACTATGGTACTCGGCGTTTATTTCTTTGGCCAAAAAGTAGGCAGTAGTCCCTTTGTGCTGCTGCGCAACGAAATGGATGCACCCATTTTCAGTACGCCTAACTACCTCGAATTTGTGACGGATGGCAACGGCCTCAATGCCTTGTTGCAGAACTATTGGATGGTGATTCACCCGCCGGTATTGTTTTTAGGTTTTGCTTCTACCATTGTACCGTTTGCATATGCTGTAGGTGGCCTGCTTACCAAAGACCACAAAGGCTGGACAACACCCGCTTTGCCCTGGGCATCGTTTAGTGCCGCCGCCCTTGGCCTTGGTATTATGATGGGTGCAGCATGGGCTTACGAGAGCCTCACTTTTGGTGGCTATTGGGCATGGGATCCGGTGGAAAATGCCAGCCTTGTGCCTTGGCTTATCCTTATCAGCGGTTTGCACACCAATCTTATTTACAAAAGCAGCGGCTATTCGCTCCGGGCTACGTATTTGTTTTACATCCTAACGTTCCTGCTTATTTTGTACAGCACCTTCCTTACCCGTAGCGGTGTGCTCGGCGATACTTCTGTACACTCCTTTACCGGCTCGGGTATGAATGTGCAGCTGCTGCTGTTCATCTTTGCATTTCTGATACCTGCCGGCTTTATGTTTGCCCGTCAGTACAAGCAAATACCCAGCATTCAAAAAGAAGAAAACCTCTACAGCCGTGAGTTTTGGATGTTTATCGGTTCGCTGGTGTTTTTCTTTTCGTCGCTGGTAATTATTGGCAAAACATCACTGCCGGTATTCAATAAAATATTTGGTACCAGTATAGCCCCGCCGCAGGATGTGGAGTATAGCCACAATCAGATTCAGGTATGGGTGGCTATTATTGTGGGGCTGCTCACGGCAGTAACCCAATACCTCAAATACAAAGACACACCAAAGAAAACTTTTTACAGCAAACTGCTGTGGCCTACGGCTATTTCGCTGGCCATTGGTTTGTGCATCAGCTATTTTGTAGGGGTGGCTTACGATAAAAAAGGTCCCGGCTTTTGGCTGGCCCTGCACATCGCCATTACTGCTGCAGTGTACGCCATTGTGGCCAACGCTGGTTACATCTGGTCGGGCATGAAGGGCAAGCTGAAACTGGCGGGTGCTTCCATTGCCCACGTTGGCTTTGGTATGGTGCTGTTGGGCATCCTCATTTCTGCCAGCAATAAGGTTACGCTGAGCTACAATACCACCGGCATTTCTCCATTGCAAATGAAAGATGCCAACGATGTAAACAACAACCCGCAGGAAAACCTGACCCTGATAAAAGGCGTGGCAACTGATATGGGTAAATACATGGTGACTTACACCAAAGACACGCTGAGCCCCCGTGACCAGAAGCGGTATTTTGAAATTAATTTTCAGCACAAGCAAACCAAGGAAAACTTTAAGCTGTACCCCGACGTAATTGAAAACAACAAGGGTGGGGAAGGCCTTACACCCAACCCCGATGCCAAGCACTACTGGCACAAGGATATTTTCATTTACCTCACCTTCCTGAGCGACCCCACCGCCAAGCAAAAAGACACTACACAGTTCGCCAAAAAAATGGTGGTGATTGGCGATACCAGCTTTTACAGCAATGGCATGTGGACGGTAAACCAGATTGAAGTAAACCCGCCAGATGAAAAGTTTGCTGCCTACAAAGGCGACACTTTGCTGGCTGCCGATATTTCGGTGATTGCCAAAGACGGCCGTATTTACAAAGCCCGGCCGGCGTTTCGACTCAAAAACAATACCCTCGATATCATTACCGATACAGTGATGAGTCAGAGCCTCGTATTTACCATCAACAAGCCCGGCGATATGGAGAAGCGGGAGGTGGAAATAGGCCTGAAAGAAAGCAACGCCATTCTGGATTTTGTAACCCTGAAGGCGTATGAATTTCCTGCCATCAATGTGCTGTGGTTGGGTATTGTGGTTACGGTAATTGGTTTTATCATGAGTATGTTTCAGCGCCGTAAAGCCGCCAAACGATACAATGAATAACCGGGCATTTCGTTTTTGGTAAGTATATTCATGCTTACAATGCAGCGCCTCTTCATCATAACTGTTATTTGTTGCAGCAGCTTACTGGCTGCAGCACAAACCCAGCCACCGGTGGTAAAGCACCCCGACTATGGGGTAAATGATACACTGGTAGTGTATGCCACGGTGATGGAAGATGGTACACTGGTGCCCACCTCGTGGCTGCTGCCGGTAGAAGTGCTGGGCAAAATGCCCCGCCACCTGGCCAGGCAACAAAAGAAAATGACCCGGCTTAAAAATGCTGTGTACGTTACCTATCCTTATGCACGGGAGGCCAGTCGCATCATCAACTTTATGAACCGTCGCATGGCAGGCATGAAAGATGAAAGTGCCCGCAGGCAATTCATCAAATCGCAGGAAAAGCAACTGAAAGAAGCCTTTGGCGATAAAATTACCAGCCTGAGTGTGTACCAGGGCAAAGTGCTCATGAAACTCATCAACCGCCAAACAGGTGCTAATGTGTACGCTATTTTAAAAGAATACAAAGGTGGTGCCAATGCCCGGCTGTGGCAAACGGTGGCGTTTGTATTTGGCAGCAGCCTCAAGCAACCTTACGACCCCACCGGCGAAGATGCCGAAATGGAAGGCTATGTAAGGGAAGTAGAAATGCTGTATGGCGGGTAATTTATAGCGGCTCGACACTTACCAGCCAGCCACACTATCATCGCCACGTTTATCGCCCACTACTTCCAGTTTGCCGTTGGGTTTTACCAGTATCATTTCGGTAGCACTCCAGGCACCGTTTTCCACTATTTTGTAGCCCATCGCTTCCAGTTGCTTGCGTACATCCATGGGAAAATCCTTTTCCACCCGCACTTCATCGGGCTGCCACTGGTGGTGAAATTTTGGTTTGTTCACTGCATCAAAAGCATTCATGTTGTAGTCTACTACATTAATGATGCTTTGCAACACTGATGTAATAATGGTAGTGCCACCGGGTGTACCTACCACCATAAAAGGTTTATTGTTTTTGAGCACTACGGTGGGCGTCATACTGCTGAGCATACGCTTGCCGGGGGCAATAGCATTGGCCACGCCACCAATGGCACCAAACATGTTGGGTACACCGGGTTGAACGCTAAAATCATCCATTTCATTGTTGAGAAAAAAGCCGGCGCCGCCCACAACCACTTTACTTCCGTAGCCGCCGTTGAGGGTAGTGGTTACACTTACGGCATTGCCATCGGTATCCATCACACTCAGGTGGGTGGTTTCCATGCTTTCTTTTATTACACCGGGTGTAATGTTGGTGCTCACCGATGCTTTGGTGCTGTCGTAATCGGCCATGCGTTGCTGCAGATAAGCCGGTGCCACCAAGCCTTTCATCGGCACTTTGTAATAATCAGGATCGCCTAAGTGTTCTGCACGGTCGGCATACGCACGGCGTTCTACTTCGGTAATGAGCTGCACACTTTTGGCTGTTTGAAAACCATAGCTGGCCAGTGGCCGGTCTTCGAGCATCTTCAGCATTTGATGAATGAGTATGCCGCCACTGCTGGGTGGTGGCATAGAAGTTATTTCATAGCCTTTGTACATAAATACAACCGGCGTTCTTTCTACTGCTTTGTAATTTTTCAAATCGGCTTTGCTGATGATGCCACCACCACGTTCCATTTCATTCACTATCAAATTGGCAGTTTCTCCTTCGTAAAAACCCGCCTGGCCCTTGTCTCTGATGCGTTTCAGTGTGTTGGCCAAATCGGTTTGTATCAATGTATCGCCGGCTTGCCATTTTTTTTCTCTGTAAAAAACGGGGAGGCTGGTATTCACTCTTTCCAATTGCTGCTGCAGGTTGTTGAGGCGGTTGGCTTCTCTTTCTGTAATGGCAAATCCTTTTTCTGCCAAATCAATAGCCGGTTGAATCAGTTTTTTCATGGGCAGTTTGGCATATTTGAGCGAAGCAAATAAGCCTGCGGGTGTGCCGGGTACACCACTGGCCAGGTGGCCGCTTTGCGATAGTCTGGTATTGGCCTTGCCCGTTTTCGGATCTACATACATGTTTTCGGTGGCTTTGCCGGGCGCCATTTCGCGGTAGTCGATTGAAATGTTTTTACCCGAAGACAAGCGGGCCACCACAAAACCGCCACCCCCAATATTGCCCGCCGTTGGGTACACCACCGCCAAGGCCCACTGGGTAGCAATGGCTGCATCCACGGCATTGCCGCCCTGTTGCATTACATACATGCCTGCCTCACTGGCCAGCGGGTGTGCACTGCTCACCGCCGCCTTGCTGTACTCGGCCTG
>JADLHL010000173.1 GCA_020848815.1 Chitinophagaceae bacterium
GCTGAAGTAATGATTTTGACACAGCAAAAGCATTTCAAACTAAACGACAGTGCACTCATGTTTACAGAACAGTAGTGAACAGCGTTGAAAATAATCTCATGAAAAAAGTTGGGCGATATTGGTTGTTATTGTGGATACTGTCTTTTTGCAGCAGCCATATTTCGGCACAAACCTTGCGCTTCGATTTTGGTAATGGAAAAGCCTCGAAAGGATTTACTGCAGTTACAGCCAATGCGATGTATAGCGATGCTGCAGGTTTCGGCTTTGAGCCTGGCGCTGTTATTACGGCCGTACAGCGAAAAGGAAAAGGTCAAAGAACCAATGATTTTGTAACCGCCAATAAGCCTTTCTTTTTTAGTGTACGCTTGCCCGAAGGCAACTATCGGGTGAAAATGTGGCTGGGCGATGTAGCAGGCACTTCTTCCACTATTGTTCGTGCCGAATGCCGCAGGGCAGTATTGCCGCAAGTCATCACCAATACAAAGGAAGTGAAAGAAGTATCCTTTCTGGTGCATGTGCGTGATACTATGATTGCAGGCACGAATACGCAGGTAAAAATCAAAGCCCGGGAAAGAGAATACTGGCATTGGGATAACAAACTGACGCTGGAGATAAATGATAGCTTACCCAAACTGTGTGCTTTGGAAATAACGCCGGTTCACAATGTACCCGTTATTTTTTTGGCTGGCAATTCTACTGTAGTCGATCAGGCATCTGAACCTTACGCAGCTTGGGGGCAAATGATACCGCAGCTATTTCAATCTGATAAAGTTGTGGTGGCGAATTATGCAGAGTCGGGCGAAGCACTGAACAGTTTTTTGAGTGCAAAGCGGTTGGAAAAAATACTGAGCTTCATGAAGCCCGGCGACTATTTGTTCATAGAGTTTGCCCACAACGATCAAAAGCAAAAAGGTGCTGGTATTGGCCCTTGGGAAAGCTATACCAAGCTGCTGCACCAATACATTGAGAGTTGTCGTCAAAAAGGGGGGCATCCGGTGTTGGTGACTTCTATGCACCGCCGCAACTTTGACAGCAGCGGGCATGTCATCAACACTCTGGGCGATTATCCAGCGGCCATGCGTAAAGTAGCGGCCGATTTGCAAGTGCCATTGATTGATCTCAACAACATGAGTGCTCAACTCTACGAAGCATGGGGCCCAAAAGCTTCGGAAAAAGGATTTGTAATTTATCCGGCCAACAGCTTTCCCGGTCAGGAAAAAGCCTTGCTCGACAACACGCATTTTAACCCGTATGGTGCTTACGAAATTGCCCGTTGCATTGCGCAGGGTATGAGAGATATTCAATTGCCATTGGCGCAGTATCTCTTGCCGGCATTACCCGCATACAATCCTTCGCAGCCAGATAAAGCAGCGCAATTTTATTGGCCACTGAGCCCGGTGATTGCCAAGGCAAAGCCCGATGGTAACTAATGCATATTTATGATGAAAAATAAAATAGTCATTCTCATTTGTGCCGCTTTTTTTCAGTTGAGTGTTTCGGCACAATCGCTGCAGTGGCCTGTGAGTACTGCTGAAACCAAACCGTGGACACGCTGGTGGTGGCAGGGCAGTGCGGTAAATAAAACTGACATTAGCCGCCTGTTGAAATTGTACAGCGATGTTGGATTGGGCGGTGTAGAAATTACGCCCATCTACGGAGTAAAAGGCGAAGAAGCCAAATTCATTCAGTACCTCTCTGCACAATGGGTAGACATGCTGCAACATACTTTGCAACAGGCTACTGCAAATGGCATGCAGGTAGACATGGCCACAGGAACGGGCTGGCCTTTTGGTGGTCCGTGGATTAGCTACGAGCATGCTTGTAAGCAAGTCATCAGTAAAAATTGGACACTACAAAAAGGCGCCGCTATACCTGATAAAATTGCGGCCACACAACAACCTTTTATCAAAGGCACAAGTACTACGCCACCAAAATTGGAAGAGGTAAAAGATCCGGTGGAGAGCAACATCAATCTGCAACAGTTAGCCATCGATCAGGTGAAGTTTACAAAGCCTTTGCCATTGATAACATTGATGGCTTATCCTGCAAATGCTGCACCCATTGACATCACCGCTTTGGTAAAAGCAGATGGCAGCATTGACTGGGTAGCACCAACCGACGATTGCAAAGTGTATGCGTTGTTTTTAGGCTGGCACGGCAAGCTGGTAGAAAGAGCTGCACCTGGTGGCGAAGGCAATGCCATTGATCATTTTAGCAAACCCGCTATCGATACTTATTTCAGCAAATTTGATGCAGCTTTTGCCGGCAAAGACATCAGCGCTTTGCGGGGTTTTTTCAACGACTCCTATGAGGTAGATGATGCCCGTGGTCAGGCCAACTGGACGCCACGTTTACTCGATGAATTTGCGCAGCGCAAAGGCTACCGGCTCGAGCAGTATTTGCCCGCCTTATTTGGTAAGTCGGATGCCAACAGCAATGCAAGAGTGTTGTTCGATTATCGGGAAGTGATTGCCGAATTAATCTTGGAAAACTTTACACAACCCTGGGCAACATGGGCCAAAAAGAATGGTGCCATTGTGCGAAATCAAAGTCATGGATCGCCGGGCAATACCATGGATTTGTATGCAGCCGTTGATATTCCTGAAACAGAAGGAACGGAGTTGTTGCGCTTTAAGTTTGCCACTTCTACAGCGCATGTAGCTGGTAAAAAATTAGCAGCAGCCGAAGCGGCCACCTGGCTCGATGATCATTTTGTGAGCACATTGGGCGGCGTCAAAAAAGCCATTGACCAATACTTTATCGGTGGTGTCAATCACATTGTATATCATGGCACCAACTACTCGCCGGCCAGTGCTGGTTGGCCAGGCTGGATGTTTTATGCAGCGGTACATTTCAATCAAAACAATCCTTTTTGGCAGCAGTTTCCGGCATTGAATAAATATGTTGAACGCAGCCAATCATTTTTGCAGGCAGGCAGCATTGATAACGATGTGCTGGTGTATTATCCATTTGCAGATGCACAAATGGAACATGGCCGCGACTTGCTAAAACACTACGATGCCATGCGGCCCGAATTCAATGGCACCCGCTTTGCCCACATCAGCGAATGGATGCAGGCAAAAGGCTACGGATTCGATTTTATTTCGGACAAGCAATTGCAACAGGTGAGTGTACGCAATGGGGCTTTGCATACAGGCGGTACTTCGTATAAAACAATTTTGCTTCCCGGCAATCAATACATTCCGTTGGCTAGCATGCAACAGTTGTTGAAACTGGTTGCCAATGGCGCAAAACTCTTGGTGTATCACAGCATGCCCAACGATGTGCCGGGCTTAGCCAACTATGATGCAAATACCGCTGCGTTGAAAAAATTATTATCTGGTATTCAATGGAAAGAAAATGGTGTAGTAAAAACAGCGCAGCATGGCAACGGCAGTATTAGTATGAGTGCCAATGAGCAGCAATTGCTGGAAGCTGCGGGCTTTCAGCGGGAAGCCTTGGTAGATATGGGGTTGCAGTTTATCCGCCGCAACTACAATGGCAGCAAAGTGTATTTCATTTGCAATGCCAAAGACAGTGCTGTTGATGCCTGGGTTCCGTTAAATGCAATTGCTGCAGCTGTCGGTATTTATAACCCCATGACGGGCGAAACGGGTTTGGCACAAACAAAACGAAATAGTAACGGGCAGTTATTGGTGCATCTGCAATTGCCTGCTGCAGGCTCACATATTGTACAAGTGGGTGTTGTAAAAACGGCAGTAAAGTATCCGCTGTATCAGGCTATTACAAAGCCTGTAGCCATTGGCAAAACATGGGCTGTCAGTTTCGATCATCGTTTTCCCAATGCACCAGCAGCTACTACTATTTCATCGCTTACCTCTTGGAGTGAATGGGGCAATGCATTTACCTACTACAGTGGGGTGGCTACTTATCGCAGCAGCTTTGCACGGCCTGCAGGCAATGCCAAATGGTACCGCCTCAATTTGGGCAAAGTAGGAGAGAGTGCCAACGTGTGGATTAACGGTAAAAAAGCAGGCACTGTGTTGGGCCCTGATTATACATTGATAGTGGATGCTGCTTGGTTGAAGCCAACCAACAGCATACAGATTGAAGTGAGCAACAGCATGGCCAACCAAATGATTTTACTGGAGAAAAAAGGAGTGCCCTGGAAGAAATTTTATAACACCAATTTCCCTGCAAAACTGGCGGAGAACCGCGGTGCCGATGGATTGTTTACGCCCATCAAATGGACACCCAAACCTTCGGGTTTGCTGAGTGAAGTAACCTTGACTGCCTTGCAGAAATTATAAATGAACATGTGTATGAAACGGTATGTATTGGTTGGATTGTTGTTACAAATCATTTTTTGTTGTAGCAATGTAATTGCACAACAAACAGAAGTGCGTTACCTCTCGGGCACCGACAATGAGCACACGGTAAAATGGGATTTTCTATGTACCAAAGGACGCAATAGCGGCAAATGGACAACCATTCCTGTGCCATCGCATTGGGAGCAGCATGGCTTTGGTGGCTATGATTATGGACGTGATTATGTGACCTATGGGAAGAACTTTCGCTTTCATGATGAACAGGGACAATACAAGCATCGCTTCAAAGTACCAGACAGCTGGAAAGGCAAGAATATTTTCATTGTATTCGAAGGGTCGATGACTGACACCGAAGTAAAGATTAATGGCAAGTTGGCTGGTCCTGTTCATCAAGGTGCCTTCTATCAATTCAAATACAACATTGCTGATAAACTCTTGTGGGGAAAGGAAAACCTGCTGGAAGTAACAGTGAGTAAAATGAGTGCAGATGCCAGTGTAAACAACGCTGAACGCTTGGCCGACTACTGGATTTTAGGAGGCATTTTTCGTCCGGTGTATTTGATGGCTTTGCCCGCTTCGCATATTGTACGTACTTCTATTGATGCAAAAGCAGATGGCAGTTTTGCTGCACAAGTTTTTTTGCAAAAACCGGTACAGGCTTCGCAACTTAAAACCAGCATATTCGACAGCAAAGGAAAGCTGGTATCAAGTTTTCAGCAGTCAGTTTCAGGCAAAGACTCTGTGTTGGTTTTGCGCCATCAGTTGACAGGCATACAAACATGGAATGCAGAAACGCCCAACTTGTACAAGCTGCAATTAGATTGGCTGCATGCGGGTAAAAAATTACACAGCATTACACAGAAGTTTGGTTTCAGAACCATCGAGATTCGTAAGGGTGAAGGCATTTTCATCAATGGCACGCAGGTAAAAATGAAAGGGGTGAACCGGCATGTGTGGTGGCCCGAAACTGGCAGGGCCGTAAATGCGAAAATTGATTTGATGGATGTGCAGCTGATGAAGCAAATGAACATGAATGCAGTTCGTTGTTCGCATTATCCACCCGATCAATCTTTTCTGGATCTCTGCGATTCATTGGGTTTGTATGTGCTGGATGAACTGGCCGGTTGGCAAAAAGCATACAGTACCAAAGCCGGTGCACCATTGGTAAAAGAAATGGTGGAACGGGATGCCAATCATCCGAGCATCATTATCTGGAGCAATGGCAATGAAGGTGGGCACAACAAAGAATTGGATGATGATTATGGCATGTATGATTTTAGTAAACGTCCGGTGATACATGCACATCATCGCCCCGGCAATGATTTCAATGGCATAGATTGTAACCACTACGAAGATTATTACAGCAGCAAAAAAATACTGCAAGACGAACCACACATTTACATGCCGACTGAATTTTTGCACAGTCAGGATGATGGTGGTGGCGGTGCAGCTTTGTACGATTTTTGGGAGCTGCACTGGAAAGCGAAAAAAAGTGCCGGTGGATTTTTGTGGGCACTGGTAGATGAAGGTTTGGTAAGAACCGACATGAACAACCTCATAGATGTAAATGGCGTGAATGCACCAGATGGCGTATTGGGGCCACATCGGGAAAAGGAAGGCAGTTTTTTTGCCATCAGAGATATTTTTTCACCTGTAAAAATCAGCTGGCCCGATTTGCTGCCTGCTAGTTTCGACGGAACAGTGGCTCTTGAAAACCGGTATCATTTTAGCAACCTCAATAGTTGTGCATTCAAATGGCAATTGTTGAATTATACCAAACCATACAGCGGACAAAAAGGTGCCAGCGTGTTGAAAAAAGGCAATGCTGCATCGCCCGATATTGCTCCGTTGAAAACAGGCAATTTATCACTGGCGCTACCCGCTGATTGGCGCAACTACGATGCGTTGGAATTGATTGTTGTTGACCGGCATGGAGAAGAAGTGATTCGTGATATACGGCGCATAAAAAACAATCAGGCTTTGTTGACTGCAGCCATGAGCCGTAGCGGAAAAGACAGCGTCACAATTGCAGACAACGATACATTGATTACGCTGAAATCTGGCCCGGTAAGTATTGCCATTAATAAATCTACAGGTCTGCTGGAAAAAGTGGCTAATGCAGACCGTGGTCCATTGTCGTTTGCCAATGGCCCTGTGCTGGTAGGTGGTGATGCCAAAGTGCAGTCGGTTGTTGCCAGCAAGCAAGGGGCCAATGCGGTAGTAACGGTTACTTATACGGGCACTATGCAACAAGCCGTGTGGACCATGCAGCCCGGCGGTTGGGTGAAGCTGGAATACCAATATGCACCCGTAGGAACGCAACAATTTGCAGGCATTAGCTTCAGCTATCCTGAAAACTTTATGCTGGGTGCCCGCTGGTTGGGCAACGGGCCTTACAGGGTTTGGAAAAACCGGATGTTGGGCGGTCGGTTTAGTGTACATGAAAACATGAACAACAATACCATGACCGGCAGTTATCCATGGAATTTCCCAGAGTTTAAAGGTTATTATGCCAACATTGCCTGGATGGAAATGAATACGGTAGAAGGAAAATTCTTAATGGCCAGTGAAGACGATAGTTTGTTTGTCCGGCTGTTTCATTTCTACGGATTGAGCGGTCCTAAACCACATCCGGTATTGCCTTCTGGCGATATTTCATGGCTTGATGCGATACCGCCTGTTGGTACCAAGTTAGCATTGGGTTTAAACACCAATACAAGAGTGTTAGGTCCGCAAAGTGAACCCAAGGTATTCGATGGCAAACCCATCAAACACACGTTGTGGTTTTATTTTGGCCTGCCTTCACCCGAAGATCAGCGGCAGC
>JADLHL010000174.1 GCA_020848815.1 Chitinophagaceae bacterium
CACGTTGTGTTGCCATATCCCACTGAAGCTTTGCGCAAAGAAACAGTAGTATGAATTGCTTTACTTTGAAATGATGGAAATAGTATTGATAGGAACAGGCAATGTGGCCACGGTGCTGGCCGGCATGGTGCAGCAAGCCGGCCACCGCATGGTGCAGGTGCTGGGGCGAAATGCACAAGCCGTGAAGCTATTAGCCGACAAATATGGAGCAGAGGGCACCACGGATTTTTCAGCTATCCGGCAACATGTACCATTATATATTATAGCTGCTTCCGACACGGCCATACCCGAAGTGCTGGCACAGTTACCCAAGCTGAAAGGCCTGTTGGTACACACGGCAGGCTCGGTAAGTATGCAGGTACTGGCAACTGTATCGCCCAACCATGGCATTTTGTATCCGCTGCAAAGCCTGCGGAAAGAAGCGCCGCCCACCGCCCCTGTGCCACTGCTCACCGATGCTTCCACGCCCGACGATCTGGCGCTGCTCGATGATGTAGCCCGCAGCCTCAGCCCCATTACCGGGCATGCCAACGATGTGCAACGCCAGTGGCTGCACATGGCAGCCATTTTTGCCAACAATTTTACCAACCTCATGTATGGGCAGGCGTACAACATTTGCGCAGCGCAGCAAGTACCGTTTGAACTGCTGCAACCACTGATGCAGGAAACCGTGAATCGCTTGACTAACGCAGACCCGAAACAATGGCAAACCGGCCCCGCCGCCAGACAAGATAGCAGCACCATTGCCAAACACATTGCGCTGTTGCAAACACAAGATGAGAACATGGCCAAGTTGTATGAATACCTTTCGCAGCAGGTGAGCCACTGGATGCAGGCCAAGCGCTGATGTTGAGAAACGGAATTTTTTGCGCCCTGCACCCCAACCAAAACAGGATTTACAGGTTATAAGCAGTCGAAGCGAAACCGCAACCCTTATTTTTGCCGCCCCAATACGAAACGAACCAATCATTATGTATACTATTCATTTCAAGTTTGAAGAAAAAGGCCTCGAACCTGTAACGCTGACCAATATTGAAGCCGGTGATTCCATTTTGGAAATTGCCCTGAAAAACGACATTGAACTGCACCACAACTGTGGCGGCGTATGTGCCTGCAGCACTTGCCATGTATACATTGAAAAAGGGGAAGACTACCTGCCGGAAATTACAGACCGTGAAGAAGATTTTATTGACCGTGCGGTGAGCCCCCGCCTCAACAGCCGCCTCGGCTGCCAGTGTGTGCTGGAAGCCGGCAGTGGTACAATCGAAGTAACAGTGCCTGACCAATCACAGTTTTTGGGAGAGTAAAACAATGTGCCGGTTGGCGAATGTGCTAACAATTGTTTTCTTACCTGAATATTCTAATTATTCATTTTCAAATTCCCCATTCTTATATGAGCTACGAACCGCCTATTCACTGGAACGACTACGAAGACATTGCCATTAAACTGTATGAAAAGTTTGGCGATGAGTTCAACGAAGGCAAAATTTACCGCATCCGCTTTACTGATTTGCTGGAGTGGGTGTTGCAAATTCCCGGCTTCGTGGGTACCCGTGAAGAAAGCAACGAAGGCCACCTCGAAATGATTCAGAGCAGTTGGGTGTACGAGTGGAGAGACAACCAGAAATAGGATTTCGGATGGCTGATGTAGGATGGCTGATGGCTGATTTTCGGCCATCTTTACTACCTACTATCATCCACCATCTATCAACTTACCGATGAACGTATTAAGTCTTTTTCCTAACATTAAAGTGTTTGCATTTGATGTGGACGGTGTGCTGACGGACGGCACTTTGTACCTGATGCCCGAGGGCGAAATGGTACGCCGCATGAACATCAAAGACGGCTATGCTTTGCAACTGGCGGTGAAGAAAGGCTATGAAGTCATCATCATAAGTGGAGGGCAATCGGAGCTGGTAAAAGAGCGGCTGCATAAACTGGGCATACAACATGTGTACATGCAGGTGCACGATAAAAAGCAGGTACTGCAAGATTTTTTAAAGCAGCATCAATACAGTTTGTCGCAAACGCTTTTTATGGGTGATGACATTCCCGATTTGGAAGTGATGCAAACAGTGGGGCTCCCCTGCTGCCCTGCTGATGCCTGCAGCGAAATACAAGAGACGAGCCTGTACATCAGTCCACAGGTTGGTGGTGCCGGAGCCGCCAGAGATGTGATAGAAAAAGTGCTTAAACTAAACGGCGATTGGGTGCATACTACGCAGGTGCAAAGCCGGTAGAAATAATTTTGACCGCTGCCCCTGCCTCGATACTTTTACATCATGCAACTATTAGGTCTCTTTTTCCGATTGCTCCGCTGGCCTAATCTGGTGTTCATCGCCATTACGCAAATTCTCTTTCATTACTGTATTGTTTTGCCTACGGCCAACAGCCATGCTTTTCCATTGCATTTGCAGCAGCATTTGTTTTGGCTCATAGTTGCAGCTAGTGTGTTCATTGCCGGTGCAGGCTACATCATCAACGATTATTTCGACATCAATATTGATCAGGTAAACAAGCCCGACCGCATGGTGGTAGACCGTATCATCACCCGGCGAATGGCCATTTTTTGGCACCTTGTTTTTTCTGGCATTGGCGTATTGCTGAGTGTGTATGTTGGCTATACATTGCACAACCCGCTTGTTGCCATTGGTAATATCCTTTGCGTAGTGCTGCTGTGGGTGTATTCTACCACCTACAAGCGAAAAATGATTATTGGCAACGTGCTCATTTCACTACTCACGGCCTGGGTTATTCTCATCATGTTGGTGGCTGAATTGCCCGGTTGGTGGAACAGCATCATCACCGCAGCCGACACACAAGCTTCGGTAGCGAGGCTTACCCGCATTGGTGTGCTCTATGCCGCTTTTGCTTTCATCATATCTCTTATACGAGAAGTGGTAAAAGACATGGAAGACATGGAAGGCGACCGTCGGGCACAATGCAAAACTTTGCCCATTGTGTATGGAGTAAATGCATCGAAAGTATTTGCCGGCACATGGCTGGCAATCCTCATTGTAATGCTCATAGTAATGCAAACCTATGTGCTCATTTTTCAGTGGTGGTATGCCTCTTTATACTTACTGATTACCGTTACAGTGCCGCTTTTACTTTTGTTCAATCATTTATTTAAAGCCACCAATACTACACAGTTTGCACAACTGAGCAATAAACTCAAATGGATTATGCTGGGCGGTATTTGCTCTATGGTTTTCTTTATGTTGTATACCCGATAAGTTTATGAGAAGTTCACTGCCCCGCATCATCTTGGCCAGCCAATCGCCCCGCAGAAAAATGCTGCTCGAATGGGCTGAAGTAGATTTTGAAGTCATCGTAAAACATACCGATGAAATAGAAGACCCGACATTACCAATAGACCAAGTGCCCGTAGCCATAGCCCGTGAAAAAGCATTGGCTGTAAAAAAAGAACTTACCCGCTGGGATGAGAGCCGCACGGAGAACAGCAACCATTTGCCCATACTGGCGGCAGACACTATTGTTGTACTCAACAACCGCATCATTGGCAAACCTGCCAGCCGCGAAGATGCTGTACATTTTTTGCTGCAATTATCCGGACAAACGCATGAAGTAATCACCGGTGTTTGCCTTATGACAAGAAGTGAAACTTTTGAATTTGCAGACACTACTTCAGTTACTTTTCATGAGCTTACACACCAGCAAATAGAATACTACGTAGACAAATACGAACCCTACGACAAAGCCGGTGCCTATGCCATTCAAGAGTGGATTGGAGTAACAGGCATAAAAAGTATTCAGGGTGATTTTTACAACGTAATGGGGCTTCCGGTGAGTCGTGTTTTACAGCTGCTAAAGGAATTGTAACCTCGTCAGGTTTATGTACATTAGCGGAGACACACCCTGTACCCGCTATGAACGAACGTTTGCTACAATTCATCTGGCAGTTTCGCTATTACAATGCGCAACAACTGCAAACTACATTACATTATCCTATAGAAGTGATTCACCCCGGTGAATGGAACACACATCAGGGAGCTGATTTTCAAAATGCAAGAATCAATATTGATGGTACGCTGTGGGCAGGTGCTGTAGAGCTGCACTTACGCACCAGCGATTGGTACAAACACGGGCATCATCACGATGACCGTTATGCAAAAATTATTTTGCATGTGGTGTACGAACATGATGTGCCCGATTGGCCGGCGGAGGTTCCGGTTTTAGCGTTGCGCAATCGTATTTCGGGCATGATGCTGCAGCAATACAGCAGCTGGATGAGCAGCCAGCAAGCCATACCCTGTGGCACACAAGCTTCGGCGGTGCCCTCTCTCATTTGGCAAAACTGGCTCGACCGGTTGCTGGCAGAAAGGCTGCAGCAAAAAACCAACCGCGTTGCCAAACACATTCAGCAAACGCAACAGCATTGGGAAGAAGTGTGCTGGCGAATGATAAGCCGGGCCATGGGTGGTGCCGTAAACGGCGAAAGCTTTGAACAAATGGCCGCCTCCATTTCAGTAACCATTTTAGCGAAGCACAAAAACCAGATTCATCAGCTGGAAGCATTACTCTTGGGGCAGGCGGGCTTATTGCATAAACACATGACCGATAAGTATGCGCAAATGCTGTACAAAGAGTACCAGTTTTTGCAGCAAAAATATCAACTACGGGTCATTCAACAGCCTCCGTCCTTTTTAAGAATGCGGCCGGTCAATTTTCCTACCATAAGGCTGGCACAGCTGGCTATGCTTATTAATCAGAGCAGTCATTTGTTTTCGCAACTGCTGGAAACCAATGAACTCAAACAAATTCACCAGCTGTTTGATGTAACAGCCAACGATTACTGGCAAACCCATTTTAAACCCGACCACGAAAGTGAGCCACAGCCAAAGACACTCGGCAAGCAGGCTATCGATAGTGTTGTGATAAATGCTATTGCGCCGCTATTGTATGCATACGGCAAAGCTTTGAATCAACCCGCACAAACCGAAAAAGCATTGCGTTTTCTGCAAGCAACTGCTGCCGAAAAAAATACGTTCATGACCGCTTTTGCTGCCATGAACGTACCTATCGAAAATGCCTATACTTCGCAAGCCTTACTACAACTGCGCAAACAATATTGCGATGCCCGACGCTGCCTCGAGTGTGCCGTGGGTAATCGCTTGTTGCGCAGCGAAGCCCTTAGCCCCACTGGTAGCTAATCACCTGCTCCAGATCGGGGTGCAGGCTACGGGCCACCGGGCATGCATTACCTGCAGCTTCCAGTATTTGGCGGTCCTTATCGCTCAGGTCGAGTGCTGGCAGTTTTACCCACACTTCAATTTTTACAATGCGGCGTGGAGGTTCTTTGCTCATGTGTTTTTGCACATCTACAGTTGCGCCTTCCAGTTCTATACCCATATCAGTAGCCTTAATAGCCATAGTGGTAATGAGGCAAAGGCCCAGCGAAGTAGCCGTCAAATCAGTGGGCGAAAACCTTTCTCCTTTTCCCCTGTTATCTGTTGGTGCATCGGTTTCCAAACCCGATCCACTCTGATTATGCACAGCTGTGCACCTTAACGCTCCATTGTAAATTAACGATGCGGTCATACCTTATTTTTGGGCTAAATTTACTGTTACCAACAACACTAATACATGGTCATTTCAAAATTGATTCCCGCCTCGCTTTGTTGCCTGCTTTCTTTAGCTTCTCTTTCGTTGCAAGCTCAAGACACCAACGAAGGCTCAGACAGAAAGTCGAGACAGGCCAAGCAACAGGCCCGCAGAGACAAGGTGAATCAAATGGCCAAGGCCGAAGAAGAAGGTGCCATCATATACCATAAGGAATGGGTACTCGGCGGCAAGTTGTACAACGATGGTTTGGCGGCCCATTTTCAAAAGGCTAAAATGAAAACCAATTACAAATCGAATTGGTACCTGGTAGAAGTAGGGGTAAGGAAGGCCAACAATGAATACAAGATTGGCAGCGAAGATGTCAGCATTGGATTTGCTTTAACCCGCCCATACATCTATGCAAAGCAAAACGTGTTTATGCAAACCAAAATTGGTTTTGGCCAACAATACCTCATTGGTGGCAAAGGCAATAAAAACGGGGTTGCTGTAATGGCCATTTACGGTGGCGGTTTATCGCTCGGTTTGCTGAAACCTTATTACATCGAGAAATTTGATGCCGCCAATAATGAGCTCGTTAAAATAAACTGGATGGGTGGCACCAACCGAACCGATACTTTGTTTTTAGACCAAACAGTACAAGGAACCAGCGCCGGTTTTTTCAAAGGCTTTAGTGACTTAAAATTCAGACCCGGCGTATTCGCCAAAACAGGTTTGCGCTTCGATTATGGCCGCTACAACGAAATGGTGAGTGCAATAGAATGTGGCGTAAACGTAGAATTCTACGCACAGGAAATGCCTATTATGGTAAACAACCCCGCCAAACGCTTTTTTGCCAACATTTACGTAGGCATAGAATTTGGCCGGCGGAAATAACCTTTTGCACAGGATGCTGTTTATTCAGCAACTATTACCTTGCACAAATTATGAGTTGTATTACACAGGATCAATCCGTAGAAAAAATAAAGAAACCATCGTGGCTGCGTGTAAAACTGCCTATTGGCGAAAGTTACAGGCATGTGAGAGGATTGGTAGACAATCATAAACTGCATACCATTTGCGAAAGCGGCAATTGCCCCAACATGGGCGAATGCTGGGGTGCAGGCACAGCCACATTTATGATTTTGGGAAATACCTGTACCCGCAGCTGTGGCTTTTGCGCCGTAGCTACCGGCCGCCCCGACCCCGTAGATTGGGACGAACCGCAACGGGTAGCCGAAGCCATTCATCTCATGAAAGTGAAGCATGCTGTTATCACTTCGGTAGACCGTGATGAAATACCCGACGGAGGCAGCATCATTTGGTACAACACCATCAAAGCGGTAAAAACCCTCAATCCGGAAACCACGCTGGAAACGTTGATTCCCGATTTTAAAGGAGAAACAGAAAACATTCTGCGGGTAGCCGAAGCTGCTCCAGAAGTGATCAGCCACAATATAGAAACAGTAGAACGCCTTACCCGTCAGGTGCGCATTCAGGCGAAGTACTGGCGTAGTATGGAAGTATTGCGTACACTAAAGCAGGCCGGCATCCGTACTAAGAGTGGTATTATGCTCGGCCTCGGCGAAAGCATGGATGAAGTGAAGCAAACCATGGAAGACCTGCGCAATGTAAATGTGGATGTCATCACCATTGGACAATACCTGCAGCCCACCAGCCGCCACCTGCCTGTAGATCGTTTTGTACACCCCGATGAGTTTGCCATGCTTCGTGAGTTTGGCTACGAGCTGGGCTTCGACTATGTAGAAAGCGGCCCGCTGGTACGCAGCAGCTACCACAGCGAAAACCACGTGATAGCAGGCTACGGCCGCAATGCCTGGATGCAGGAAAAAACTGCCGAAGTAGCCCAAGCGTAAATAAATAAAATCATTAATGATACAGCAGGCACCCGCAACGGGTGCTTTGCTATTTTTAGGCCATGAAGCAACTCATGGTACTTGCGGTAATCCTCAGCAGCACCCTATCTGCAACCGCTCAACTAGAATGGCAAAATATGGATACAGCGTTCGGCCCTTTGCCCATGGGCGTACATGTGTACCGCACCAATACTGCATTGGCTGGCAAACCCAACATTGCATATTACATCGAACTACCGCTCAAAAGCAAACAGCTTTCATTTGATGCCCTTACGGGAAATGGAAAAAGGTTTACCCCTACCCATTACTTCGAAAAGCATGCCTCGCCACTGGTGGTAGCCAACTGTACTTTCTTTTCTTTTGCCAACAATGCTAATCTGAACATTGTGTTAAGCAACGGGCAATTGAAAGCCTATAATACACCTGCTGTAAAAATGGGCAAAGACAGCTCCCGCTACTACTACATTACCCGCAGTGCCATTGGCATCAGCAAAAAACGAAAAGCAGATGTAGCCTGGACATATACAGATACGGCACTGCGCTACGCTTATGCATGGATACAACCCAGTGTGGCCACGGGCAGCAATGCCGACCCGGGCCTGCCAGACCTGATGGTTGCAAACCAAAGTATAACCAAGCCAGTGAAATGGAAAATGCAAACCGCAGTTGGTGGTGGCCCGGTGGTGCTGGAAGCCGGTGCGGTAAAAGTGTATAACAAGGAAGAACGCATGTTTGTAACAGGCTTGCAAGACAAGCATCCCCGCACTGCCATGGGTTATACCCGTGATGGACGTCTGATTATTTTAGCGGTAGAAGGCCGTAACCCCGGCATAGCAGAAGGTGCTACACTGGAACAATTAGGCCAGATGCTGCAACAAATGGGTTGTGTAGAAGGCCTCAACCTCGATGGTGGTGGCAGCAGCTGCTTACTAATCAACGGAAAAACTACCATAAAACCATCCGACAAAGAAGGCCAACGGCCGGTACCAGCTGTGTTTGTGGTTACAACTACAAGCTATTAGTTGATCTGACTATTGCACATCACTCATATCCTGAGGAACTTTGGCACAGATTTTGGGATATCTATTGCGAGTTTAAGGTTAAAACATTAAATTCGCTGTTCCAACATCAAATCCCTACACGGATATGAAAAATATAATACCCCTTGCAGCCCTCATGGCTGCATTATTTTTTGTCGGATGTCAGAAGTTCGATGGCAATCAGGACTCGAAGCTATACGTATATCTCACAGATAACGCCATACCTGCAGATGAGGTAAACGTAGAAATACAAGGTGTAAAGGTAAAATACAAAGGCACCGTAGAACCTGCGAGTAGCACCAACCCGGGCAGCAGCGAAGATTGGGTTTGGCTGGATGTAAATGAAGGCGTGTACAATCTTCTGAACTTCACCAACGGACGTAAAACCCTGCTGGCAGTAGGCGGCGTACCCGGTGCCAACATAAAAGAAATGCGGTTTGTGCTGGGCAAAAACAATACAATAAAATTTGATGGACAAACCTATCCTATGACATTGGAAGCAGGCAATGAGTTTGGCTATAAAATAGATGTGGTGAAAAAAATGGGTATCCCCCGGGATTCTATCACCATTGATTTTGATGCAGCATTATCAGTAATTGAAGTTGGTGTACATCAATACAAACTTGTACCGCATTTGGCAGTAAAATAATGATAACGGATAACCCTTTCTAATAAAAGCGGGGCATTCATTAACAATGAATAGCCCCGCTTTCTTTTGGTGAATGTGCTATGTTATTTCTTTTCCCAAACCAACGCACTGGCACCTAATATTGCCGCATCGCTTTCTTTGAGCAGGCTAAATACAAGCTTCACTTTATTGCGGAAAATGGGCAGCAGGTTTTCTTCCATATGGGTGCGTACCGGCTTCATAATTAAGTCGCCTGCCTTGGTGGGTCCGCCAAATAGAACAATGGCTTCGGGCGAAGAAAACATCACAAAATTGGCCAGAGCCATGCCCAAAATTTTACCGGTGTATTCGAATACTTCAATAGCAATTTCGTCGCCTTGCATAGCGCATTCGTACACATGGTAGCTTTCCAGCTCTTCCACCGGCACATTGCGCAGCAAAGATGTTTTGTTGTGGTGCTTCTCCAGCAACTCCAATGCTGTAAGCCTTATACCGGTAGCAGAAGCATACGCTTCCAGCGATCCATGAGCACCTGTTCCCCAGTGCAAACGCCCATCAGGTATGATGATGGTATGGCCGAGTTCGCCGGCAAAACCATCGTGGCCGTAAATCAATTGACCATTTGCCACAATGCCGCTACCCACACCTGTGCCCAACGTAATCATGATAAAATCTTTCATACCACGGGCCGCTCCATACATCATTTCGCCTACGGCTGCAGCATTGGCATCATTGGTGAGGCTGGCATCGAGGCCAAACCTGGCAGCAATCATATCTGCCAATGGAATCACTCCTTTCCAGGGCAGGTTGGGTGCATACTCCACCGTTCCTTTGTAATAGTTGCCATTTGGAGCTCCTACCCCAATGCCTTTAATTTCTGTAACGCCGCCTACCGAATCGATAGCTGGTAAAATGGCTTCGTACAAGGCATCTATAAACTTATCAACCGACTTATGTTTTTTGGTACTGATAGCACCGCGATAGAAAATATCGCCACGTGTATCAACCAAACCAAACTTGGTATTGGTACCACCTATATCGATACCGATGGCATATTGTTGCGATTTATCGATGGTACTACTGTCGTTCAAATTACCGGATTGCTTTGCCAAGGTTCCTAAAATTAATGGTGAACATTTAGTGTGATGCTGCCACAGTTTGATCGAAATCGAGCCCCTGCTTTTTCAGCACACTTTTTAGCTTGAGTGCAAGGAAGGCGAGAAATGCAAAGCAGGCTGCAGCAACCAAATAAGAATTATGCAAACCTACAGCACCATCACCTACGGCACCCTGCAAAGGTGGAATAATTGCACCACCCAAAATCATCATAATGAGCAAAGCAGATCCTTCGCTGGTGTATTTGCCCAAGCCACCTACGCCAAGAGAGAAAATACATGGCCACATAATAGAGCAGCACAAACCACCGGCAATAAAAGCAAACACTGACAAAAGCCCTGTGGTAAATACACCAATGAGCATGGCAGCGGTAGCCAAAATGGATAAAGTGAGCAAGGTTTTTACTGGCTTGTCTTCTCCATAGAAGAAAGCAGCAACGGCTATTGCAATACAAATAGCATAAGGCAACAAATTGCCTACTTCATTTCCGTAGAGCACATTTACACCAAGCACTACGCCAAATGCAATCAAAGGCACCACAATGGTGGCTATTTTCTTTGCCGACTTACTAAGGTTAAACACACTGATGGCGCCCGTCCAGCGACCAATCATCAGGCTACCCCAGTACAAAGAAATGTATTGAGAAATCTCACTTTCATCCAAACCGGTTTCGTTGAAATAACCCGGTGTTTTGAGCAAAGCACCAAAGTTGTTATCGATGGTTACTTCTACACCCACATATACGAAAATGCCAATCATGCCATAAATAAGCTGCGGATACTTCATGGCACCCCAACCATCGGGGCTTTTGTTGGCTGCACCATTGCTTACAAACAATACAGCAATAATGAGCACAAACGTAGCCAGCAACAATGGCAGTTTAGAAATTTCGGTAAACGTGCCCAGCAAAATAATGCCGAGTATACCAAGCGTCATTACCACCAATGCGCCAGAGGCTTTACCGGCTTTTTCAAAAGGCTCATCATTTTTACCATCGGGCAGTTTTGAAAACAAAAAGAACAATGCCACGGCAGCAAACACACCTGCTACAATGAGGTATAAATTATTGATGTTGGTAACGGTTACATCTTGCTTGGCACCAATACCACCAAACAGAAAAAAGCTAACGATGATGGGCCCCAGTGTTGTACCCAACGAATTGACACCTCCGCCAAGGTTGAGGCGATGCGAACCGGTAGCAGGATCGCCGAGGCTAATGGCGAAAGGCTGTGCACAGGTTTGCTGCAGCGAAAAGCCCAATGCTACAATAAACAATGAGCCCAGAATAGCATAGTAAGAATTAGCGTTGGCAGAAGGAATGATGAGTAAAGCACCTACAACAGAAATAAAAAGCCCGTAGATGATGCCCCGCTTGTAACCTATTTTGTTCACAATGTCGGTGCCAATCAAATTAGACACTACAAAAAGAATAAGTGACCCAACAAAATAGGCAATGTAAAAAGCTGAACCGAGCAACTGCGATTCAAACTGTGTCAATTCAAAATGAGTTTTACAAAAAGGAATAAGAATACTGTTGGAAGCGGCGATAAATCCCCAAAAAAAGAACACCATAACAAGTGTTCCCAACGCACTGTAATTAGTTGGTTTTGCTGTTTGATTCATAAGGCATCGATTAAATAAGAAGAGGCGTAAATGTAGCCGCTTTTGCAACGCAGAAAAATTTTTTAAGATGGGCTGCACAATGGCAATCTTAGCCTAAATTGTCGGGCCAAGTGTGGTCAATTATTAATAAAATAATTAAGTAGAATAATCTGGATTTTACCTGGCCATTTACAAATGCCTCAACCATGGAAATAGTACACATAAGTGCCGAATGCTACCCCGTAGCCAAAGCCGGGGGGCTTGGCGATGTAGTGGGAGCTTTGCCAAAATACCAACAGCAGTTAGGGCATTTAGCAAAAGTGGTAATGCCCATGTACCGCAGCAAATACCTGTACAACCACGAGTGGGAACTGGTACATGAAAGCGGTACTTACCTGGGCAACACCTGGTTTAGGTATGCGGTGATAAAAGAACAAACCAACGAACTCGGTTTCGATTTGTTTTTGGTAGACATCAATGGCCTGCTCGACCGCGAAAAAGTGTATGGCTACGACGATGATACCGAACGCTTCACCGCATTTCAAATAGCCGTGGTGCATTGGCTCTCTACCTGGAAACATCGCCCCGATGTGGTGCATGTACACGACCACCATACTGGCCTTATCCCCTTCATGATGAAATATTGCTACGCTTATCAGTCTTTGCGTAGCATTAAAACAGTTTTTACCATACACAATGGCCAGTATCAGGGTTGGATGGGTTGGAACAAAAGCCATTACCTGCCCAGCTTCGACAATTGGAAAAGTGGCATGCTCGATTGGAAAGGCAGCATCAATCCTTTGGCCGCCGCTGTAAAATGCGCCGATCATGTAACCACGGTAAGCCAAAGCTACATGGACGAACTGAGGTACAATGCCAACGGTCTGGAAGATTTGTTTGAGTACGAAAAAGGCAAATGCATTGGCATTCTCAACGGTATAGACACAGAAGTGTGGGATCCGGAAACCGACCCGCTCCTGCCCTATAACTATGGTATCAGCGATGTACACGAAGGCAAGATGCTGAACAAAAAATCGGCATGCACCCACTTCGGCCTCGATGCAGATAAACCGTTGTTTATTTTTATTGGCCGCCTGGTAGGCGAAAAAGCCGCCGAAATACTGGCCCCGGCTATTGCAGCTTCAATAGAAGAATTTCAAGACGAACTGAACTTTATAGTACTGGGTAGCGGCGATCCGCAACTGGAGGATGAACTGCAATATTTGCAACAGCAGTTTCCCAACCAAATGAGCTGCTACATTGGCTACAATGAGCAGCTGGCACACCAACTGTATGCCGCTGCTGACTTTTTGCTGATGCCCAGCCGGGTAGAACCCTGCGGCCTCAACCAAATGTATGCCCTGCGCTATGGCACGGTACCTATGGTACGCAATACCGGCGGATTGAGAGATACTGTGGTAGACATTAGTGCCCCGAATTTTACAGGCTTTGGCTTACTGTTCGACAACCCAACGGTACAAGACCTCACTCATGCTATACACAGAGCTGCCGGTTGGTATTTTGAACAACCAGAGATATTACTCGAAGCCAGAAAAAAAATGATGGAAATAGATCATAGCTGGACGAAAAGTGCGGCAGAATACATCTACCTTTATCAATCTACTTCTAAATAAAAAACCGAAACACATCAATACTCACCTTATAAACTTGTTACAATGCCAAAATCAACGGTTGCAGTTATTTTAGGAGGCGGTGCAGGAACCCGCCTTTACCCGCTGACGGCTACCCGAAGCAAACCCGCCGTACCTATTGCGGGTAAGTACCGACTGGTAGATATTCCCATCAGCAACTGCATCAACAGCAACATCAACCGCATCTGGGTGCTCACCCAGTTCAATAGTGCTTCGCTCAATAAGCACATTAAAAACACCTATCAGTTCAGCCAGTTCAGCAGCGGCTTTGTAGATATCCTCGCTGCCGAGCAAACACCCGACAACCCCGGTTGGTTTCAGGGCACGGCCGATGCCGTACGCCAGAGCCTTCGCCACATTCAGCAGCACGAATCGGAATATGTACTCATTCTCAGTGGTGATCAGCTCTATCAGATGGACTTTCAGGAAATGATTGACAAACATGCCCAATCAGGTGCCGAAATTTCCATAGCCACCATACCTGTTGCAGACCGCGAAGCATCGGAATTTGGCATTATGAAAGTGGATGAAAACGGAGAAATTTCTTCCTTTATCGAAAAGCCAAAGAAGGATATTTTGCACGAATGGGTAAGCGAAACCGGCGATGAAATGAAAGCACAGGGCCGCAACTACCTTGCCTCTATGGGCATTTACATTTTCAATAGAAAATTGCTGTACGATCTGCTGTTGGAAGAGTACGAAAAGAGTACCGACTTTGGTAAAGAAATCATGCCACAGTCTATTGAGAAGTATAAAGTAATGTCTTACCAATACGATGGCTACTGGACAGACATTGGTAACATTTACTCCTTCTTTGAAGCCAACCTGGCACTGACGGATGATATTCCGCCATTCAACCTGTACGACAAAAAGAACATTGTGTACACCCGTGCCCGCATGTTGCCTCCGGCAAAAATCAGCGGCACCACATTGGAAAAAACCATCATTGCCGAAGCAAGCATCATCAATGCAAGCCGCATAGAAAACAGTGTGATTGGCATCCGGAGCCGCATTGGCCACGGTACCACTATTGTAAGCTGCTACATGATGGGGGCCGATTATTTTGAGACCTTGCAGGAAATTGAAGACTCGAAAATCAGCGGTAAGCCCAATATTGGTGTGGGCGAACGCTGCTACATCAAAAACTGTATCATCGATAAAAACTGCCGCATTGGTAATGATGTAAAAATTATTGGTGGCAGCCACCTCGAAGCAGCCGACCATGCTTTGTACACCGTGAAAGATGGTATAGTGGTGCTGAAGAAAAACGCCGTCATTCCAAGCGGCTTCCAATTGATGTAAAGTATAGATGTACATACCAACGCCTTATTAAAAAAGACCTGACAAGCAGGTCTTTTTTAATGCAAGAAATAGTTAGTGTAAGAAATACACATTTGCAAAAAAATGCTACATTGCGTAGCCGCTTTTAGGTACATTCATTTTAAACAACGATTGCATATGGCAGCTCCTGTCGCTTCTACTTCGTCGGGCTCGTCGAGCCTCAAACCCATGCTCAACTTTTGGAGCATCTGGAACATCAGCTTTGGTTTTTTAGGTGTGCAAATTGGCTATTCATTGCAAAATGCCAACACCAGCCGCATCCTCTCTGCTATTGGTGCCGACCCGCATCATTTGAGTTTGTTTTGGCTGGCAGCACCGGTAGCGGGGTTGATTGTGCAACCCATTGTTGGTCTTTCCAGCGATAAAACATGGACCCGCCTCGGCCGTCGTATTCCATTCATTTTAGGCGGAGCCATTGTATCGGCAGCAGCCATGTTCTTCATGCCGAATTCTGAAAATTTTGCTTCCCTTTTAGCACCACTCATCTTCGGAGCTACGATGCTCTTGTTGATGGATACTTCTTTCAACGTAACCATGCAACCCTTCCGGGCATTGGTGAGTGACATGGTGCCCGATAAGCAACGCAACCGCGGTTATGCCATTCAGAGCTTCCTCATCAATTTTGGTGCAGTGGTGGGTTCGCTACTGCCATTTATACTGACCAGCCTTGGCGTGGCCAATGAGCCGGGCGAAGGAGAAAAAGTGGCCCCCACCGTTATCTGGTCATTCTACTTTGGTGGCGCTGCATTGCTACTTACCGTTCTTTGGACATCGCTTCGTACAAAAGAATATCCACCTGCAGAGTATGCCAAATACAACAACATTTCTGAAGCAGACCAGGCAGAAAAAGTAAGTTTCCTTCAACTGCTGAAAAACATTCCACCTACCATGATGCAACTCGCTGTAACGCAGTTCTTCTCATGGTTTGCGTTGTTTTTAATGTGGGTGTACACTACCAACGGCATTGCCCAAAGCATATGGGGCACTACTGATGCGAAGAGTGCTGCCTTCAACGAAGCCGGCAACTGGACAGGTGTGATTTTCGCAGCCTACAGTGTATTTGCTGCGCTGTTTTCATTGGTGCTTACGCCATTGGCAGATAAGTTTGGCCGTCGCAATACCTATGCCCTTTCATTGCTGGCAGGTGGTATTGGTTTAGTATCAATGATGTTCATCAGCAATAAGTACGTATTGTTTGCTTCTATGATTGGTGTGGGAGTATCCTGGGCCGCGATCCTTGCCATGCCATATGCTATTCTATCTTCAACATTACCTCCCAAGCAAACGGGTGTATACATGGGCATTTTCAACGCCACTATTACCATTCCGCAAATTGTTGCTGGTCTTATTGGCGGATTGGCATTAACGGCTTTAGGCGGCAATGCCATTTATGTGATTGGCCTTGCGGGTGCTTCTATGCTCATTGCCGGTGTGATGGCAAGAGTAGTTATCAAAGCAAAAGATTAATTAACCGAACGCTTATACAATGAACGTGAAAAAGATAACGAGTCTGCTGTGTGTGATGCTGTTGCTCTCATGGCAAGCCTTTGCACAAACAGCACAACTATACCCTACACATTGGTGGACGGGCATGAAATGGAATCAGGTGCAACTCTTGATTCATCAGCAAGGCATCAATGCATCGGCAGCTACCGTGCAGCTTCAATACCCGGGCGTTACTATCAAAAAAGTAACCCGTGCTGAAAGTCCCAACTATCTGGTGGTAGACATCAGCATTGCGGCTACAGCCAAGCCCGGCATGATGCATTTTAAAGTAAACAGTGGCGGCAAAACACAAACCATACCCTTTACCCTGAAAGCCAGAACCGGCAAAGCAGGAAAAGATTTTGCCCATGGCGTCACCTCACAAGATTTGGTGTACCTCATTATGCCCGATCGTTTTGCCAATGGCGATGCCAGCAACGACCGCATCCCCGGCTATAAGGATACCATTTGCGACCGGAGCAATCCATCGGCGCATCATGGTGGCGATATTCAGGGCGTCATCAACAATATTGGCTATCTAAAAGACATGGGCGTTACCTCCATTTGGATGTGCCCGGTTACTGAAAACGACATGCCATGGAAGCAAGAGTCGGCTGGTGCCATTAGTGGTTATCATGGTTATTGGATTACCAACCACTACGCCATCGACAAACGCTATGGCGGAGCCGAAGCCTACAAAAAACTGGTGCGGACAGCTCATGCTCAAGGCATGAAAATCATTCAGGATGCCGTGTACAATCATGTGGGTGATGAACACTTTCTGTTTAAGGACAAGCCCTTTGCCGATATGTTCAACAACTGGCCTGCCTACACCGGCAGCAACCACCGCGAAGAAGCCTTGTTTGGCGCCTATGCCAGTAAAGAAGACAAGAAGGTAATGCTGGAAGGTTGGTTTACACCGCACTTACCCGACATCAATTTGCGAAATCCTTACATGGCCAATTTCCTGATTCAAAATGCTATTTGGAGCACCGAAGAGTTTATGCTCGATGGCTGGCGGGTAGATACCTACAAGTATTGCGATGAGCAGTTTATGAACAACGTGAATGCGGCGCTGCTGAAAGAATATCCCACCCTCAGCATTTTCGGCGAAGCCTGGGCCAACTCTGTACCGGGCAGTGCTTACTTCACCAAAAACAACATGCAGGTACCGTTTAAACACAACCTGCCCGGCACCACCGATTTTCCGATGCAAAGCGCCATGCTGAGTGCCATCAACCAACCATTTGGCTGGACAGAAGGCTTGAATAAACTGATGATGACACTGAGCCAGGATGTGTTGTATCAGGATCCCAAACTGAATTGCATCTTCCTCGACAACCACGACGTAGACCGTTTTATGACCATGATTGGCGGCGATGAAAAGAAGTATTACATGGGCATTGGCCTGCTGCTTACACAGCGTGGTATTCCGCAGCTGTATTTCGGTACTGAAATACAAATGAAGAACGATGATGTGCAGGGCGATGGCAAAAAACGCAACGATTTTCCTGGTGGCTTTGCAGGTGATGCGCAGAATAAATTTTTAGCGAGTGGAAGAAACGCTGCAGAAAATGCCGCTCATGAATACGTAAAAAAACTCGCCAACTTCCGCAAGCAATCAAAGGCTTTGACTATGGGTAGTACTACCGATTTCTTACCGCAGGACGGCGTATATGTATACTTCCGAAAGCACGGCAATGAAACAGTGATGTGCATTATCAATCAAAACCAGCAAGACAAAACCATTGCGATGAAACGCTTTGCAGAAATGACAAGCAATTATCAGCAAGCCACGAACGTGATAACCGGCAGCAACGCCGTATTGCAAGGTGAATGGCGCATTCCTGCACAAACCATGTGGGTGATGCAACTCAAATAATGCCATTTAAGTAGCATATAAAAAGGGAACGATTGAGTATCGTTCCCTTTTTTATGAATAACCATAAATCATTACAAAACTGTATTCCAAAACCCTCGCTGTCGTTCTTCTTCTGTCCCCCATTCAAATACTTTACGCACCTGATCCATCAGCTCTTTCCTATTAACCTTGGTGGTTTTTCCGGATGGTATTTTCAGCTCATTCATTTTGGGTTCTATTAATTCAACTTTAGTAGCAAACCAGGTAATGTAGTAACGGGGAAAAGCCAAACCTAAAATCATACCGGGCAAACCATTGTACAATTCAGGGCCGCCCGGCACTGCAATCTGGTCAGTATAAAATGCAACCACATACAAGGAGTCGAAAAACTTCCCGACGGCTTTACGGCAATCAAAACCAGCAATAGTGCGGGTTTCGTCGGTGATGCGCCATTCGATATTCAATGCGCTATCCTGTACCAAAAACTTTTTTTCAAACACCTGCTTGTAGGCAGTCGATTGCATGGCCAGCAGGTTGTGCATTACCACATCTTCCTCGCCAGTACTCGATCCCCAAAAGTTTTTCCATTTATCATCTGCTACTTCACGGCCCATTTTATAGTAGGTCTGTGCACTGTCAAACATCAGGTCGTAATACTGTACCCGATACGGCGGAAGACGATCCTTCAGTTCCCTTGTCCATGAGTTGTCTTCCACCCACTTGTGCATGTTTGTTTTTTTCTCAAACTCAATTTTGCCGGTCGACAAAAAACGGGTTTGTGCCAAAGCCGGCAGCAACATGCAGCTGAGCAATACAGTCAGCAAGCTGTTTTTTATAGCAGTAGTAGAAAGCATATTGAATGTTGATTGTGTGAATGATGAATGTGTTTACCAGTTGTCTTCTTCCGCTTTTTGCGGGCCTTTGTTGAACGACCAGCTAAACGTAACCATCCAGTAGCGGCGAATGACATCGTAGGTTCTTTCCGACACAAAGTTGGAGCTGATGTTTCTTCTGAATCCGATGTTCTGATTGAGCAGGTCTCTTACGCTAAAGCCCATCTTTACATCCTTCTTCTTGAAAATCTTTTTCTCAATAGAAGCATTCCAGATAAAGGCATTGTTGTTTTGATCGAACACTGATGTACGCTGGCGCCAGTTGTAATCAAAGTCGGTATTGAATACAATCTTTGCAGGCAAATCAATATTGGCCGACATGCCTACGACACCCGTCCAGTAAGTGGTATTGATATCAGGGCGAATAGAGCTCTTACTGCTGCTGTAAGTGAAGCGCTGATTGAAACTCAGATCGTATTTATCGTCCTTAGATTTACGCAGGTTGTAACCAAATTCCAATGCTGTAGAATTGGTTCTGTTTTCAATCCCATTTACAAAATTGGTGAAGCGGTTGATGCTTGGATCGAAGTTCAAATCAATCTGGATGTCGGGCTTTTTCCATTTGAGATTATAGCCTATGTATGCGCCAAAATTGTAATTACCATTCACGTTTACCGTTTGTGAAGTGCGTTTACCAAATGCATCCACTACATCTTTTGTGCTGAAAGCATTGCTGGTAGGATTGAACCACGCCCCCATCCACATGCCGGTATTCGACAGCACTTTCCAAAAGTTGTAGTTCAACGAAATGCGGTGATTGAATGACTGCACCAGATTGGGGTTACCAATCTGAATATTGAGCGGATCATTGTTGTCGGCTACAGGTTGCAACTGGTTGGCCGATGGAGCCTGTGTGCTACCATTGTACGAAAGGCGAACACGGCTGTACTGGCCCAGCTTGTATGATGCTTCGGCACGGGGGAAAAAGTTGGTGAAGTTGTAATGACGGGTAGTATCTCTGAAACGATCATCCTGGCGCCAATCGGTAAAAGCGACATCGCCACCGAAGCCAAACTGAAACAGCTTGCCGCTGTAGCGATAGCCGGCACCTGTGCGGTTTGTAAGCGTCTTAAATTTAAAGTCGTTAGAAAACACACTATCCAAATCATCGTATTTACCAGCCAGTTTATTATAGCTCAACCGCTGCTGATTGCTCACACTTTGGTTAATGCCATAATTGATTTCAAGAATACCTTTTTTACCAATGGGCTCTGAGTAAGCCAATCTTGCATTTACCGCATTGGAACGGGTGGTATTGAGTTTTTTCTGATCAATAGTGTCTTTGCTATACAAGCCCGATGCATTGTAAAACTCGTTGTAGGTAAGCAGCAATCCATCGGAGTTATTGTCGCTGTACTGATTGCCCAAATTGGCAGAGAAAGTTCTACCCTTCTTTTTAAACTTGAGTTTGTACAAGGCAGTTCCATTGAACTGTGCTTGTGTACCGGCACCAATAGTTGTACGGTCGCTTTTATTCACTGGCAATTGCTTGCCCGTCAATGCTTCGCTAAAAGTGCGGCTGTAGTTGCTGCTTTCGCCATAGCTGCCATTCAAGTCAAACGTGATGGATTGCATGCTATCGATAAACAACTCCGAACGGATGAGTCCTTTATGCCGCCAACGACTGGCTTCATTCTGTGCCCGCTGGTTATTGAAGAATTGCGTGTCGGGTAAAATATTTTGCGTGGTATTGTAAGAGTTGGCAACGGTTTTAATTTTTTGATACCGATATGCGCCGGTTACATTGCTTCGGTTTTCATTCCACTTATTGCCGTAGCTGGTACCAAGGGTCCAGCTGCTGGGCAAGCCTTCGCCATAGTAGCCGCCGGTGCCACCAAATTCATCGCCACTGCTCCACATCATTACACTACCATCGTCGCCTATTTGAGTATTGGTGCCCATGTTGCCACCAAACTGGCTCTCTTCACTCCAGCCCAACGAGTTGTTGTTGGTGTTGGCCATAATGCCATACACACTCAACTTTCGTTTGTCTTTAAATGCATTGAGCATGGCTTGGTTTTCCCAACGGTTGGGCAAACCACCCGCCAGTTTTACTTTTCCGAAATAGCCTTTTTTGAATTCGTCTTTCAGCTTCAGGTTGATGGTCTTTTGTGTTTGTCCATCATCCACACCCGTGAATGTGGCCTGATCACTTTTCTTATCAAACACCTGCACTTCTTTTACTGCCAATGCCTGCAAATTGCGGGTGGCCAGTGTTGGGTCATCACCAAAAAACTCATCGCCATCTACCAATACTTTCTGCACTTTTTGGCCTTGCGCCGTTATCTCACCTTTTTGGTTTACACTCAGGCCGGGCAAGCGTTTCAGCAAATCTTCCACGGTGGCACCTTCCCTTGTTTTAAAGCTATCCGCTATAAAAGCAAGTGTATCGCCTTTCATGCGAACGGCACTGCCACGTACCACAACGGTTTGCAGCAATACAGCTTTCGTTATCATGTTTATAAGGCCCAAATCCTGCGACGATTGCAGGTCTACAAAATCGGCATAGTCGGCATAGCCCGGATAACTAATCATCAAAATGTACTTGCCCTGTGCAGGCACCGGCAAACGGAATTTGCCATCGGGCGTGGTGCGAACAAATTTCAGCAGTACAGAATCCTTTGCCCTGAGCAAGGCAATGGTTGCTTTGGAGAGTTGTTTGTTTTCGGAAGTATCACTAACCGTACCGGTCAGTTCAATGTTTTGGGCTACAGCAGAAAAGGCAAAGAATAACAATGCCAGCAGCAGTTTGGCTTTCATCATAGGTTGGTGTGTTGGTGCAAGGGCGCTGTAAAAACGCCATTGCGCCAACTAAAGTATATGACTAAAACCTTCGTTACTGTTAAAAGAAGGTTTTTACTGCAATGTTTGGATAAACGGCCGATATCCGTGATTACATGCGGGCTGGCACAGCTATGCCCAGCACCTGCATACTGTTTTGAATCACATGCGCAGTGAGTGCACAAATATGCAAACGTAATTGCCTGGCCGATTCATTCTCTGCTTTTGTAATAGAATGACGGGCATAAAATGAATTGAACTGACTGGCCAATGTAAATGCATAAATAGCTACCAGTGACGGATTCATTTCGGCACATGCGTTGTGCAATACCTGCGGAAACTGTTCCAGCAAAACGATGAGCTGTTTTTCTAAAGGCTGCAACACTGTATCCGCAGCTAATGTAGCAGGAGCAGTGGGCTGCTCCCAGCTTGCTTTGCGCAAGGCACTTTGTATACGGGCAAATGAATATTGTACAAAAGGCCCGGTGAAACCATGAAAGTCGATTGACTCTTCAGGGTTGAAAACCATCCGTTTTTTAGGATCTACCCGCAGCAGGAAAAACTTCAACGCACCCAAACCGAGTGTGTGATACAATTGCTGCAATTCCTCTTGTGTAAAGCCTTCTACTTTACCCAGTTCTTCTGTTTTAGCAGCGGCTACTTTTTCCATTTCATCGCAGAGGTCATCGGCGTCTACCACCGTGCCTTCGCGGCTTTTCATGCGGCCGGTGGGCAGGTCTACCATGCCGTAGCTCAGGTGATGTATGCCATCGGCAAAAGGCATACCCAGCTTTTTACAAATCAGCTGCAATACATCCATGTGATAGTTTTGCTCATCGCCAATCACATAAATGCTTTGCTCCATCGGGTAGTCTTCATACTTGCGTTTGGCCAGGCCAATGTCTTGCGTAATGTATACGCTGGTGCCATCCTTCCGCAGCACCAGTTTTTCATCAAGGCCTTCTGCAGTCAGGTCAATCCATACACTGCCGTCTTCTTTTTTATAAAACACGCCTTTCGCCAAACCTTCATCTACATATTGCTTGCCCAACAGATAGGTTTCGCTTTCGTAGTAAATGGTTTGAAAATCGCTGCCGATACGATTGTATGTGGTATCAAACCCGGCATACACCCAGCCGTTCATCATGCGCCAGATGTTTATGGTTTCTTCATCGCCCTGCTCCCATTTGAGCAGCATTTGGCGAACCTCTTGCATCAATGTGGTTGCATTTCGGGCAATGTCTTTTAGCTCGTCTGTTATCTCCGCTTTCTTTTCAGCTGGCAAACCGGCTTCTTGTAATTTTTGAAAGAGCAACGTTGCTTTGGCAGCAATGGCTTCATCCAGAGCAGCAATGCTTTCGCCTGCCAGCAGTTGCTCTTGTAGTGGAGCTGCTTCTTTGCGTAAGGCATTTTCAAACTGCACATAAAAATCGCCCACCAGGTGGTCGCCTTTCATGCCGGTGCTCTCAGGCGTAGCACCGTTGCCAAACTTTTGCCAGGCCAGCATGCTTTTACAAATGTGCACACCACGGTCGTTTACAATGCAGGTTTTGCGTACATCGTAGCCATTCCATTTGTAGAGTTCAGCAATGCTCCATCCCAAAAAATTATTGCGCAAATGGCCAAGGTGCAGCGGCTTGTTGGTGTTGGGCGATGAATATTCCACCATCACTTTTTTGCCATTGCCGGCATGGCGGCCATAGTCTGGCTGATAATGATTTTCCAAAAAATGAATCCAGTAAGCATCGGCCACACTCAGGTTCAAAAAACCTTTGATCACATTGAAAGCGGTGAGGTTTTCCTCGCTGTTGGCCAGCATCCATGCACCCATTTCCTGGCCCATGGCTTCAGGCGATTTGCGGGCCTGTTTTACATATTGAAACAGTACAATGGTATAATCTCCCTCGAACTCGGGCTTGGTTTCGTTGATAGTGACCTGTGCCGCATCGGTTTCTATCCCGTACAGCGCATGCAGTGCTTGAGCGGCCAGTGCTTTCAGGTATTGAGCTATTTGCATAAAAGTATTTTTTGGAAAACCTGCCGGCACTGCTCCCAAAAACAGTGGCCATACAAGGGCTGCAAATGTATTGCAATCCGGCTACCTTTGGCCCCGCTTATGCTGGCAAGAATCATTACGCAAATACTCGATTGGATTTACCCCCTGTTTGGGCGATTGATGCCCAAGCAAACCTTTTATTATGCTGCCTGCGGTGGCGGTAATACCCTGCTGGGGCTGGTTATTTTTTTTGTATGCGAAAACTATGTGTTTGATAAACAACCGGTAGACCTGTTGCTGGTAGTGCTCAAATCGCACAAGGCTGCTATGGTAGCCTCGTTCCTGTTTTCATTTCCTACAGGGTTTTACCTGGCCAAAAATGTAGTATTTAGTGGCAGCACCATGCGGGGCAGGCACCAACTCTTTCGCTACTTTGTTACCAATATGGTGAGCTTATTGCTCAACTATATCAACCTTACGGTGATGGTAGACTGGCTGGCTTTTTATCCCACCATTGCACAGGTCATCAACACGGTGATTGTGGTTATTTTCAGTTATCTCTTGCAAAAACATTTTGCGTTTCGCAAAAGCAAACAGCCTGTTACTTCAAAAACTGTTTGAGTAATTGCTGCGCTTCAATGTTGAGAAATAGCTTGCCTTCTGCTGCGCCCTGAATAAATAAACCATTGGCGGCGGCTTCAATTTTTTCCAGCACAAATCGGTTCACGTAACCTTTGCTTTGTATGCCGGGATATACTTCGCGGTTCATTTGCTCCGCAATGGCCGTGGTCATCTCCATCATCTTTTCTGTAAAATTGAAACGGGAATAGTCTTTTAATTTATTGGTGATGGTGCCATCCAGCAGATAGCTGGCCGACTTTACCAACCATTGCTTCGATTCAATATGGTAATCGAGTGAATCCATGTAGAGTTCCTGTTTCAGCATGTCCCATTTTGGAATGCCTTCCAAAAAGAAAACACCCTTGGCGGCTTTCGACACATACACTTTCAAAAACATTTTTCGTCCACCACCCTGCATGCGAACCGAATCAATACGCACCGTTTTTTTAAATAAGCCTTTGCCTGCGGTAAATTCTTTTCCTGCAAGATTGGCATTCATTAATGTGCTCAGCGAATCGTAATGCAAGTTTTGCGCAATGAACAAACGGAAGCCACTGCGTTGTTTGAAATCGGTAAGATTGGGCAATGGCTTTTTTGCCAGGTCTGGTGCGGCTTTCAACTCAGGCCTTGCACTCAGGCCAACACTTACAAACATAGAATCACGCACCAACTGTATTTGGCTAATGCGGATAGCAGATGGCTGCACACTCAGGTAGCCAAAGCCGGGCAAACCATAAGGCGCCTGCAAACTGTCCCATGCAATTTTCAGGTAAGGCTTCAGGCTGAACTGCTCCATCTGTTTTGTAAAACCTTTGATGGATGCATCGAGCTCTGCTTTCAATTGATCGGCTACGGTTTGCGTAATGTCTTTTCCGAAAAAACACACTTCGCATTTATCAACGGCAGTTGGATTTACGCGGTTTACCACCATGCCTAGGCGGAAGTCGGGCAACACTTTCAATTGAATCACAAAACCAGCATCAATGCGGCGGGGCTTTTCGCTGCCAAAGCCGCAGCTGCAAGCCGGTGTCCACGGCGTGTTGCCAATGCCGGTACATACTCTTGTACTACCCCGCACTCCATAGTACCCGCTGAAGCTAACATACAACACATTGTTGACGGCTTTGAACTGCATGGGGCCACGCACAAACCGATACTGATACCGCACACTGCAGCCATCCATTACCCAATCGTTGGGATAATTGGGCGACGTGTACAACGTATCAATAAACTGATTGGCAAACTGAAAAATAGGCCGCAAATCCATGCGAATAGGTATGTCGATTTCGCTTTGCGGCAGTGAATTGATCACCACCGCATTTTTAGTAGCAGTATCGGGCGGCGGCGGTGCTACCACATCCTGAGCCGCTACAAATCCTATTGAAAAAGCGGCCAAAAGGGCCAGCATTATAATCCTGCGAAACATGAATTGAATATCTGTTTTCTTTACTTGCAAAAAATGAAAACTGCGTTGATTTAACGAATACGCAACGCACTATCTATGCTATGCTTATACAACGGAGAAGCCGCAATATCATTGTGGTTGGCACCGGGTATCATGTAAAAAACATCGTTGGGTTTGAGCCGCGGCAACAGTGTGGCGGCTTCACTCATGGGTATGAGTTCATCATGAGTGCCATGCCAAAGCAAGATGGGTGCGGTGATGTTTTCGAGATAGTCTTCGGTGGTCAAATCATCCTGCATCAATACAGGCACCGGATACATAAATAAAAACTCCTGCGTCAATGCAGACAAAGATGCATAAGGCGTTTCGAGCATCAGCAGTTTACAATCCCTTTTTGTAGCCAGGTAGGCCGCAATACCACTGCCCAACGATTTGCCATAGAGTACAATAGAATCAGCAGCGTATTGTGTAAGTGCCAGCTTATGCATTTGCATGCTCAGTTCTTTCAGAATGGCCACGTTTGTTTCGCCGCTGGAGCGGCCAAACCCCGGGTAGTCGGGCATCCAGCATTCGTACCCAAGGCTGGTAAAATAAGGGGCGTACCGGGCATAGTGTTCTACATTTTTTCTGTTACCATGAAAAAACAACACTACCCCTTTGGGCTGTACATCGGCGGGTAAAAATTTCACTACATCAATTACTGTAGCCGAGTCGAACGGTAATTGAACCGTGCTATGCGGTTGCTGAGCTGCAAATGAAAAACGGTGTTTTTCATCCAGTTTTTTAGGATGGAAATACAACGACTGCTGGTAGAAATAATACAAGCCGCCCAACACCAGGTAAGCCAGCAACAGATATTTGACAATGCCTTTCACCGCTGCAAGGTAAATTAGTCGAGCAGTATATCTCTGATGAAATTGTGGTAGGCAGGAAAAGCCGTAAGGTTGTTGTGCCCGCCGCCAACAATACGAATGAGGGTGATGCCCTGTGGATGTAGCCGTTGCAAGGCTTCACTTTGTGCAATGGGAATGAGCCGGTCTTTGGTGCCGTGCAAAATGTATGTGTGGCACTGTACCTGTGTTATCCATTTATCGGTACGCAGGTGAAACCGCAGCAGCCAGCGGTGAGGCAAAATGGGCATGAGCCGCTCCGCCACTTTTCTGAAGCTGTAATACGGCGCATCCAAAATGAGGTACCGTGGATTGTTGTCGCTGGCTATTTTGGCAGCAAAGCCGCTGCCCATACTTCGCCCGTATACAATCAGGTGATCTTCGTGGTAATTTACTGCCAGCGTTTCGTACACAAACTGCATGTCGGCCAGCATCTTTTTTTCGTTGCGTTTGCCGGTGCTTTTACCAAAGCCACGATAATCAACCAGCACTACATCGTATTGGTAGCGAAAAAAATCACGGGCATATTTTCCCCACCCTTTAATGCTGCGGCTATTGCCATGAAAATACAAGATGAGCCCCTTCGGTTTGGGTACGTAAAAATGTAATCCGTTGATGGTAACGCCCTGCTCCGGTTCGAAGTTGAGCTCCCGAAAAGGTGCATCGTATTTATAAGCAAAATTGGCGGGTAGCTTTTCGGGTTTGAAAATGAAACGCTCCTGCACCAGGTACACAATCACCGCCAGCACCACGTAAATGATGCCCGCTATCCACCAGCCCGAAATAGACAGTAATACCAAGTGATTGCAATTGAGTACCCTTTAAAAATAACTATATCCTGTAAGCCGGATTGTTTTTTTACAAAGGCAGGCCCAACTGACGGATGGCTGTAAGCCCGCCCGATAAATTGTACAGGTTGTGCATGCCGTATTTTTCCTGCAGGCGTTGTATGATGATGGCACTTCGAACACCCCTTCGGCAATACACCACCAACGGTTTATCTGCCGGCAGTTCCTGTTGGCGTTTCAGCACTTCATCCATGGGTATCCATTCGCCGCCAATATGGTCGTGCTGGCGTTCGTCTTCTTCACGTACATCCAGCAGCGCAAAGGGCCGCTGTGCCTGCATCCAGGCCATTAGTTCGTAAGGAGAAATGTCCTGTAACTTACTCATCGTTATTAATACGGCGCAGGTTGAGGTTAGGTGCCGGCGATACAATCAGCGGAAACTTTTCAATTTGTACATAGCTGGTATCGAGGCCAAAACCTTTTTCTTCGCTCAGGCTAATGTCTTTGATAGCGAAGTAAGTTTTCATAATCAGGCTTTCCACAAATGGCAGCTGGTTATCGGCACTCAGGTATTTTTCCATCACTATAAACTGGAAGTCGCCCACTACATTGTTCCGCTCCAGGCTTTCGTAGCGGCTGGTAATGTTTACTTCTTTGTTTTCTACCAGGTCTTCTATCACCTTACGGAAAAGCATGTTGATGCGGGGCTCCATACGGAAACCCAACCGGAACTCTACCCGGATGATATCGTTGGGAATAATGTGGTCTACCTGATACTCGCAGGTGTACGGATCGTCCAGTGTATCTACGTGTACAAACCAATAAATATCGGCCCGCTTGGGCTTGCGGTTGAGGATGGAGTAAATGATTTTGTGCTCAATTTCCTTAGGGTTGTTAGCACTGGTGAGGTAAATGAGGTGCGTGGCATACTTAGGCACACTCTTATCATTGCTCAACTCTTGTATTTGCGGAATGTAGTTTTCCAGCCGCACAAATTCCACATAGCGGTTTTTGATTTTGCGGGCCCGGTACCATACGTACATTATTAGGAAAATGCACATACCAATGATGAGTGTAACGTAACCACCGTGCATGAATTTTTCGAGCAAGGCAATGAGAAACGCCACTTCGATGATGAAGTAACCCACCAAAAACAGGTAAATGAATTTCGACTTTACCCTATGCAGTACCAGATAGTTGGCAAATAACATAGTAGTGGCTATCATCGTCATCACGATGGCCAAACCATAAGCTGCTTCCATTTTAGAAGACTCACGGAAATACAATACCACACCCAAACAACCCAAAAACAAAAACAGGTTGATGGCAGGAATGAAGAGCTGACCTTTGGCTTCGGAAGGATAACGGATTTTGAATTTGGGCCATAGGTTCAGTCGCATTGCTTCACTGATCAAGGTAAACGACCCTGAGATCATGGCCTGGCTGGCAATGATGGCCGCTGTGGTGGCAATGATAACACCCACCAATACGAACCAATGTGGCATCAAATCGAAAAAGGCGTTGATATTGTATTGCGCTTTTGTGGCTTCATCTATCAGCATGCCTTTGCGATGTGCCAGCAGGTACGCCCCTTGGCCAAAGTAGTTGAGTAGTAAACTTGTTTTTACAAAAGCCCATGTAATGCGGATGTTGCCGCGGCCGCAATGGCCGAGATCGCTGTACAAGGCTTCGGCGCCTGTAGTACATAGAAACACTGCCCCCAATAACCAAAAACCATTCGGATAGGTAATGAGTAATTTAATGCCATAGTAGGGGTTGAAAGCTTTTAAAATGGCAAAGTCATCGGCAATGTGAATGGCACCCAAAATGGCCAGCATACTGAACCATACCAACATGACCGGTCCAAAAAAACGGCCAATGGAATGCGTACCAAACTGCTGTGTAAGAAAAAACAGCACCATGATACTGATTACAATGATGACAATGGTATCAGTTGTAATATCATTCAAAGCAGGCAGCTTGGCCAAACCTTCTACCGCAGATGTAATGGAAATGGGTGGCGTAATAATACCATCAGCCAGCAAAGCAGCGCCACCAATCATGGCCGGAATGACCAGCCATTTTTTACGCCTTCGCACCAACGCATACAATGAAAATGTGCCCCCTTCCCCATTGTTATCTGCACGTAAAATGAGGATTACATACTTGACTGTTGTTTGCAAAGTGAGGGTCCAGATAATGCAGGAAAGTGCTCCCACGATGAGTTCTTCTGTAATAACCCTTCCTGAAATAATGGAGTTGAAAACGTACAAAGGAGAAGTACCGATGTCGCCGTAAATGATACCCAGTGCCACCAGCAGGCCGGCTGCGGATACCTTGTTAATGTGACTACCCACGTGAGTTGTTCTGATAAGTGAATGGCAAATGTATAGGTGAAATGAAATTCGCAACAACTATTCGTTGACCAACGGGGCTTTTCTGTTGAACAGCGCCATGATTGAATGCTGTACTTTCGTGCTCATGATGCGTTTTTCCTTTTTGAAACGGTTGTTTTTACCCGTCCTGTTGCTGTTGCTGGCTGGCTGCAGCAGCTACGAAGCTCCAGAAAACGGCATGGATTGTGGCCGCCAGTTTATCAATGCAACTTACCAGGGCAACTTTAAACGAGCCAAGCAGTTGCTGGTACCCGGCGAAGGCAATGAGCAACTGCTCAGTACCCGTTTTGAGCAACCCTTCCGTAGCCTCGATGGATTTGGAAAAGAAAGGTTGTCACAATCGTCCATCCACATTAAATCGGTGCAGCAGCAAGGCGACTCTGTGGTGTTGCTCACCTACCAAAATGCTTACGACAACAAAGTGTACACCCTGAAATGCCAGCTGCAGGAAGGCAATTGGAAAACCGATCTTGCGTATTCATTTCGGTAAATCAGCGGTAGCTTTCGTACTTTTAACCATCGGTGCATCGGCATCCGATTTTATTTTTTTCAATCTCTATTATGACTTCAAACACCAAAGTTCATCACCCCTGGCACGGCGTTCCTTATGGCGATGCAGCCCCCCGTACCGTAAATGCAATTATCGAAATTCCGCAGGGTAGCCGGGCGAAATACGAAATAGACAAAGACTCCGGGTTGCTCAAGCTCGACCGGGTTATTTATTCCAGTTTCTATTATCCTACGAACTATGGCTTTATACCACAGAGCTACGGCGATGATAAAGACCCGCTGGATATTCTCGTTCTCAGCAGCATTAGCGTACAGCCATTGTGTATTGTAGAAGCCAAAGTAATTGGTGTGATGCAAATGATTGATGGTGGCGATGCCGATGATAAAATTATTGCGGTGGCGGCCAACGATATGAGTGTAAACCACATCAACAACATTGAAGAACTGGGCCCGCATTTCTTTAAAGAACTGCGTCAGTTTTTCGAGGACTACAAGAAACTCGAAAACAAGAGTGTGCAGGTAGAAGACTTTGGCGATAAAGCCACTGCCCTGCAAATCATCAATGCCAGCATTGAAGCATACAAAGTGAAATTTGGCTCTTAATCACTGCCATTTCTCTTACATACAAAAGCGACCAGCATTTAGTGTTGGTCGCTTTTTTTGTGAGCTCACTTCGAGGTTAAATGTTTCGCACAGAGGGCACAGAGCACACAAAGTATTTTATTAAAATCCGTGTGCATCCGTTCTTCATCCGCATCAATCCGCATCCCTGATTTTTCGCACAGAGGGCACAGAGCACACAAAGTGTTTTATTAAAATCCTTGTACATACGCCCTCATCCTCTGCTGTCGCAGGCCTCCTGGCCTGTGACGTTGTGTTACTCATTTATGCATAGCGACTGGCTTACAGGATATCGCCCTTTCAGGGCTTGGTTCATTTTGTTTCCTTTCGTACCACGGGCTGCACCCGTGGCTACATGATTATCGCCCCTTCAGGGCTTGCACATAACATCCGTGAAAATCGTTTTCAATCCGTCAAAATCCGCGTCCTATTTTTCAGCACAACTTATCCCGCAGCAGGCGGGAGAGGGCACAGAGCACACAAAGTGTTTTATTAAAATCCTTGTACATACGCCCTCATCCTCTGCTGTCGCAGGCCTCATGGCTTGTGACGTTGTGTTGCTCATTTATGCATAGCGACTGGCTTACATGATATCGCCCTTTCAGGGCTTGTATCTTTTTGTTGGCTTTTGTACCACGGGCTGCACCCGTGGCTACATGATTATCGCCCCTTCAGGGCTTGCACATAACATCCGTGAAAATCGTTTTCAATCCGTCAAAATCCGCGTCCCATTTTTCAGCACAACTTATCCCGCAGCAGGCGGGAGAGGGCACAGAGCACACAAAGTATTTTAATAAAATCCGTGTGCATCCGTCTTCATCCGTCAAAATCCGCGTCCCATTTTCCGCGTCCCATTTTCCGCGGCCCATCATCAGAAATACCGTTTCAGCAACCGCAGGTGGTGGGTACGGCGGCCGCTTTCGGCATGTATAATTCCTTCATTGTCGATGGGATCGATACGCACCACACCCGATGCGTGGAGTATTTCATAATCGTTGAGCATAATGCCCACATGTGTAATGCGGCCTTCGGCATTGTCGAAAAAGGCGAGGTCGCCGGGCTTTGCTTCCTGCAAAAAACCAATGGCATCGCCGCCCTCGGCCTGCTGCCAGGCATCGCGGGGCACAAACATGCCGTTTTGCTTGAATACCATTTGCACAAAGCCACTGCAATCAATACCCCAAATGCTCTTGCCACCCCACAGGTATGGCGTACCGAGGTATTGCATGGCACAGGTTAGGATGGCTTCGCTGTTGGGCGTGGTTGGTTCCAGCGGCATCAGCGGCAAAGGGTGATGGTAAAGGATATTGTATCCGGGCAATGCCAACGCTTCTCTGTTTACTTTGCCCCTGCCACTGGCGGGAAAGTAACACTCACTGCCCGGCGACAAACGCAACGGCCGGTCATTTACCCATACATGTGCATCGAGGGGGGCTGTGCATACCATGCTTTCATCGAACATACCAGCTTCCAGCGGTACCAGTTGTGTAGCCTGCACCCAGCCTTCGTAGCCATCATAGCGGCTGCGTACCTGGTAAAAATCGCTTTCACTGTTCAATATGTCGCATTGCTCACCAAACAGCAACTGGCTCACCATTTCGGAGCGGTGTGCTGCCTGTGCCCGCATGGGCGCCACCGACACTATATTGATGCACATCATACCACACAAAGTTTGCTGCAATAATAAACTAGTGCCACACCGCCGTGCATATCTATTTAAGCAGATTGCCGGGGCGTGTGTGGATTTTTCCTTTATTTACATCTCTCTGAAAAGCTTTTGCCCGTGGCCGAATCTCCACAACAGTTTTCTGACCAAACCTTGCTGCAACTGTACAAAGACAGTGGCAACAACCAGTATGCCGGCATCTTGCTGCAGCGCTACACCCTGCTGCTGTTTGGTGTGTGCATGAAGTACCTGAAAGATGAAGAAGAAGCCAAAGATGCCGTGCAGCAGGTATTCATCAAAGCACTGGGCGAAATGGGGAAATACGACATTACCTATTTCAAAAGCTGGATATATACCGTGGCCCGCAACCACTGCCTGATGGCGCTACGCAAAACCCACCGCATAGTACCCGAAGACAGTGTGGGCGAAATAGCCGACCACGACCAGTACGAAGCCAAACAACAAGGCCAGCAAAAAGAACAACTGCTGGTATGGATAGAAGAAGGCCTGCAGCAATTGCAAGAGCCGCAAAAGCTTTGTGTAACTTTGTTTTACCTGCAAAAGCAAAGCTATCAGCAGATAGCCGACCAAACAGGCCACAGCCTGATGCAGGTAAAAAGCGCCATTCAAAACGGCAAACGCAACATTAAAATTTGGGTGGAAAAACAACGTCAACATCATGCATCCTGATTTGCTCAACATATTAGCCAACACCGATCAGCCCATCGACAATGAGCAGCTTGTGGCTTACCTCACGGGTAAGTTGTCGCCTGCCGAAAGTCAGCAGGTAGAAGCACAGCTATCGGCCGCCGGTATAGATGCAGAAGCACTGGAAGGCCTGATGATGGTACAAGACCGCAAACGCCTGCCGGCCATACAGCATGAACTGGATATGTTTTTGAAAGCCCAAACCAGCCAGCCCAGCAAACGCAAGCATAAAACAATGCAGGTGAACTGGCTGTGGCTCTCGCTGGCTACCCTGCTGCTGATAGCAATGGCCGTACTGGCCTGGTATGCCGTGCATTTTTTGCAGGGGAAATAAATAAGCTTGTTACTCCGTTTTTCATTGTTCGTTGCAGCCAGCAGGTTGCAATATTTCTCTATGCTCTCTACAATTGAAAAGGCTTAAGGCAATGTGGATTGCCTTAAAAAAATGATTGATTATCAATGTAGAAAATGTGGCGAGTGTCGTCTATTTTTGAGTTA
>JADLHL010000175.1 GCA_020848815.1 Chitinophagaceae bacterium
AAGCCAAAGGCTTCGTGCCAATATTACCATACAAAGCCGCTACGCAAATCAACAGGGTTAGGCCTTGCCAAAACATACGCATGGTTTTATTGTCGCTGCTTTTTTTCACACCAATGGCATGGTGCAGCAAGCGGTGCAGTAAGTACAACAGCCATGCACCCACACCAGCCAGCAAAATAATAATGACCCATGGCGCATCTGTCATGAGTTTCTTATCTGCCGCCTGCTGGCGTATCAGTTCGTGAAAGGTTTCGCCACTGGCATGCTCGTTGTACGCTATGAGGTTGGCTACATCAATGCCATACAATAAAAGCAGGAGTGAACTGAAAATGGTAAACACGATGATGCCAAACTTTTTGCCGGCACTGCTTTTAAACAAATGCAATGAACCGCTAAAACTGGCCAGCAACACGGGCAATGTAAACAGGCTTATATAACGCAAATCGTACTTGAAACCCAGCCACAACAATTGACCCAAACTGGCTGGCGCCGGCTCGGGGGCGAACAATGCAAGTACAAACAATCGGTAAGCCATCATGAGCAACAGCATCACCAGCATAGTAGCCAGTATCCACGCTATTGACTTTGGCATTTTAAGCATAGACATCGGCACAAATGTACGTGCATTGCCATATGCCAGCCCTTGCCTTTTTGATGAGTGCAACAACACAGACTAACAATTGTTAGTTTTATTATTGCACTTCAATTGCTTGCCCTATGAAAACGCTTCACAACTATGTACTTGGCCAATGGGTGCCCGGCGATGGCGATGGTCAGTTGCTGTACAACGCAGTAACCAACGAACCCATTGCCACGGCTTCTACCAAAGGCATTCCTTTTGCTGATGTGCTGCAGTACGGCCGTACAGTTGGTAATCCTGCTTTGCGCAACATGACTTTTCACGAACGTGGATTGATGCTAAAAGCACTGGCCCTGTACCTGCGGGAGCACCTCAATGAATTGTATGACATCAGCTACCAAACCGGTGCCACCCGGGCTGATAGCTGGGTGGATATTGAAGGTGGTATCGGCAATTTGTTTACCAATGCCAGCCTGCGGCGTAAGCTGGGCAATGAATCTTTTTACGCTGAAGGTGAAACGCATTTGCTGGGTAAAAACGGCACTTTCATCGGGCAGCATTTGCTGGTGCCCAAAGAAGGTGTGGCCATTCACATCAATGCGTTCAACTTTCCGGTGTGGGGCATGCTGGAGAAAATTGCTGTCAACCTGCTGGCAGGTATGCCTGCAGTTGTAAAGCCGGCAACCGTTACCTCCTTTTTGACCGAGGCTGTGGTGCAAAAAATCATTGCCAGCGGCATATTGCCAGCGGGTGCATTACAGTTGCTTTGCGGTAGCGCCGGCGACATGCTCAATCATACCACATTTCAGGATGTGGTTACGTTTACCGGTTCTGCCAGCACTGGCATGATGCTGAAATCAAATCCGCACATCTTGCAGGAAACTGTTCCCTTTACCATGGAAGCGGATTCGCTGAACTGCATGGTATTGGGTGATGACGTAACACCGGAGATGCCCGAGTGGGATTTGTTTGTAAAAGAAGTACGCAAAGAAATGACGCTAAAAGCCGGGCAGCGATGCACCGGTGTCCGCCGCATTTTTGTGCCTGCCTATAAGCTGGAAGCGGTGCAACAATCATTGGCCAAAGCACTGGCACAAACGGTGATTGGCAATCCGCTGAATGATAAGGTACGCATGGGCTCACTGGCCGGTCAATCGCAACGGCAAGAAGTGAAAGCACAGGTACAAAAACTAATGCAACATGCCAGCATAGCCTACGGCACTTTGGATGATATTGATGTAGTAGATGCCAATGGAACGGTAGGTGCATTTATGAGTCCGCTCTTGCTGCTGAATTCGCAACCTTTCGATTCCAGCGAAGTACACGATGTTGAAGCTTTTGGTCCCGTAAGTACCTTGATGCCTTATAAAGGATTGGACGAAGCCATTGCCCTTAGTAAAATGGGGAAGGGCTCACTGGTATCTACCATTGTTACGGCCAGCCCTTCCATTGCCCGCAAATACGTGATTGGTGCTGGTACGCACCACGGCCGCATATTGGTGCTGAATGCCGAATGCGCCAAAGAAAACACTGGACATGGTAGCCCGTTGCCATTGCTGGTGCATGGCGGCCCCGGCCGTGCCGGTGGTGGTGAAGAAATGGGCGGCTTGCGTGGCGTAAAGCATTACATGCAAAGGCTTGCAGTACAAGGTTCTCCCAATATGCTTACAGCAGTCACCGGTCAATACCAACCCGGTGCCGACGGGCAGCACTCAGCAGAACATCCGTTCACCAAATATTTTGAAGAACTCAGCGTAGGCGACCAGCTCATTACCGAGCCTCGCCTCATTACTGCTGAAGACATTACCGCCTTTGCCGATTTGAGTGGCGATCATTTTTATGCTCACCTTACCAATACCGATTTTGCTGATACCATGTTTACCGGTCAGGTGGCACATGGCTACTTTATCATGAGTGCTGCTGCCGGTTTGTTTGTAGACAGCTATCAAAAAAATCCTGTGTTGCTCAATTATGGCATTGATGAATTGCGTTTTACCAAACCGGTGTATCCCGGGGCAAGTGTACACGTTCGTTTTACGTGTAAAGAAAAACTGCCGCAAGAAAAACGGGAAGCAACCGACATACCAAGAGGCATCGTAAAATGGTATGTAGAAATACTGGATGAGTTGAATGAAATTGTGGGTGTGGCTACCATTTTAACCATGGTAAGAAAGCGGGAAGAATAAACAGTAGCAGGCGAGTGAGACAGCATTGCCTGCT
>JADLHL010000176.1 GCA_020848815.1 Chitinophagaceae bacterium
AAGCCAAAGGCTTCGTGCCAATATTACCATACAAAGCCGCTACGCAAATCAACAGGGTTAGGCCTTGCCAAAACATACGCATGGTTTTATTGTCGCTGCTTTTTTTCACACCAATGGCATGGTGCAGTAAGCGGTGCAGCAAATACAACAGCCATGCACCCACGCCTGCCAGTAAAATAATAATGACCCATGGGGCATCTGTCATGAGTTTTTTATCAGCCGCCTGCTGACGAATGAGTTCGTGAAAGGTTTCGCCGCTGGCATGCTGGTTGTAGGCAATGAGGTTGGCTACATCAAAGCCGTACAATAAGAGAAGGAGCGAACTGAAAATGGTAAAAACGATGATGCCAAATTTTTTGCCGGCACTGCTTTTAAACAAATGCAATGCGCCGCTAAAACTGGCCAGCAACACGGGCAATGTAAACAGGCTTACATAGCGGAGATCGAACTTGAAACCCAGCCACAACAATTGGCCCACACTGGCCGGTGCCAGCTCTGGGGCAAACAATGCAAGTACAAACAATCGGTAAGCCATCATGAGCAACAGCATCACCAGCATGGTAGCCAGTATCCACGCTATTGACTTTGGCATTTTAAGCATAGACATCCGCACAAATGTACGTGCATTGCCATATGCCAGCCCTTGCCTTTTTGATGAGTGCAACAACACAAACTAACGATTGTTAGTTTTATTATTGCACTTCAAATGCTTGCTCTATGAAAACGCTCCGAAACTATGTACTTGGCCAATGGATAGCCGGCGACGGCGATGGTCAGCTGCTGTACAATGCAGTGACCAATGAGCTCATTGCTACAGCTTCTACCAAAGGCATTCCTTTTGCCGATGTACTGCAGTACGGCCGATCTGTAGGTAATCCTGCCCTGCGCAACATGACTTTTCACGAACGTGGATTGATGCTGAAAGCACTGGCCCTGTACCTGCGGGAGCACCTGGATGAATTGTACGCCATCAGCTATCAAACCGGTGCCACCCGTGCCGATAGCTGGGTAGATATTGAAGGCGGTATTGGCAATTTGTTTGCCAATGCCAGCCTGCGGCGTAAGCTGGGCAATGAATCGTTTTTTGCCGAAGGCGAAACGCATTTGTTGGGTAAAAACGGCACTTTTATAGGGCAACATTTACTGGTGCCCAAAGAAGGCGTGGCTATTCATATCAACGCCTTCAACTTTCCGGTGTGGGGCATGCTGGAAAAAATTGCAGTCAATCTGCTGGCGGGTATGCCGGCAGTCGTAAAGCCGGCAACCGTTACCTCTTTTTTGACCGAGGCTGTGGTGCAAAAAATCATTGCCAGCGGCATATTGCCCGAAGGTGCCTTGCAGCTGCTCTGCGGTAGCGCCGGCGACATGCTCAATCATACCACATTTCAGGATGTGGTTACGTTTACCGGTTCTGCCAGCACCGGCCTGATGCTGAAATCAAATCCGCACATGTTGCAGGAAACCGTTCCATTTACCATGGAGGCCGATTCACTCAACTGCATGGTATTGGGTGAAGACGTAACACCGGAGATGCCCGAATGGGATTTGTTTGTAAAAGAAGTACGCAAAGAAATGACGCTGAAAGCCGGGCAGCGATGCACTGGTGTCCGCCGCATTTTTGTGCCTGCCAATAAGCTGGAAGCCGTGCAACAATCATTGGCCAAAGCACTGGCTCAAACGGTGATTGGCAATCCGCTGAATGACAAAGTACGCATGGGTTCTCTTGCAGGGCAATCGCAACGGCAAGAAGTAAAAGCTCAGGTGCAAAAACTAATGCAACATGCCAGCATAGCCTACGGCACTTTGGATGATATTGATGTAGTAGATGCCAGTGGAACGGTAGGTGCATTTATGAGTCCGCTGTTGCTGCTGAATACACAACCCTTTGACTCTGGCGAAGTACACGATGTAGAAGCTTTTGGTCCCGTTAGTACCCTGATGCCTTACAATGGTTTAGAAGAAGCCATTGCCCTCAGTAAAATGGGTAAGGGTTCATTGGTGTCAACCATTGTTACGGCCAATCCTTCCATTGCCCGCAAGTATGTAATTGGTGCTGGCACGCACCACGGACGCATATTGGTGCTGAATGCTGAATGCGCCAAAGAAAACACCGGACATGGAAGCCCGTTGCCATTGCTGGTGCATGGCGGCCCCGGCCGTGCCGGCGGTGGTGAAGAAATGGGCGGTTTGCGTGGCGTAAAACATTACATGCAAAGGCTTGCAGTACAAGGTTCTCCTAACATGCTCACCGCTGTAACCGGCCAGTACCAACCCGGTGCCGACGGGCAGCACTCAACAGTGCATCCGTTCACCAAATACTTTGAAGAACTCAGCGTAGGCGACCAGCTCATTACCGAGCCTCGCCTGATTACTGCTGAAGACATTACCGCCTTTGCCGATTTGAGTGGCGATCATTTTTATGCTCACCTTACCAATACCGATTTTGCTGATACCATGTTTACCGGTCAGGTGGCACATGGTTATTTTATCATGAGTGCTGCTGCCGGTTTGTTTGTCGACAGCTATCAGAAAAATCCGGTGTTGCTCAATTATGGTATTGATGAACTGCGGTTTACCAAACCGGTGTATCCCGGGGCGAGTGTGTACGTTCGTTTTACCTGTAAAGAAAAACTGCCGCAAGAAAAACGGGAAGCAACCGACATACCAAGAGGTATCGTAAAATGGTATGTAGAAATACTGGATGAGTTGAATGAAATTGTGGGTGTGGCTACCATTTTAACCATGGTAAGAAAGCGGGAAGAATAAACAGTAGCAGGCGAGTGAGACAGCATTGCCTGCT
>JADLHL010000177.1 GCA_020848815.1 Chitinophagaceae bacterium
CGATCTTTGAATTACATTCGACTCATAACAACCAGCTTGCTTTTCATCATTGACGGCTATGTGTTGTGAATTGCTTTCGATCTTTGAATTACATTCGACTCATAACAACAGGCTTGGCCAAAAGCCCTGTGCCACAAGGCTTTGCATGAGTTGAACAGGATAAAAAATCCGGCCTTTTTTTTCGCCCGTCAGGTGCAAGAATGGCCGGATTTTTTATTGTGAGGTGGCGGAGATGATGAACCCACCCCGGCCTGCGGCCACCCCTCCGCAGGAGGGGAGAAGCCGGGTTAAAACATTTCCAGCTGCTGTGCTCCGGCTGGTGTTTTTTCGGGCTCTTTGCCCCTGAAAATTTCCATCATCCCAAACTGCTTATCGGTAATGGTAATGATGCCCACATGCCCATGGGGCGGCAGCAGGCGTTTTACCCGCTTTACATGCACTTCAGCATTTTCGCTGCTGGGGCAGTGCCGCAGGTACATGCTAAACTGAAACATCTGAAAGCCGTCTTTCAGCATGTCTTTTCTAAACTTAGCAGCATTTTTACGGTCGGCCTTGGTATCGGTCGGCAGATCGTACATCACTATTACCCACATAATGCGGTAGGCGTTTAATCGGTTTTGCTGCATAGGGCTGCAGTTGATTTACTCTGTAATGCAGTGTGGATGGTTGTTAAGTGTAGGTCGTTGGGCGGGTAGATTCCTCGTGCCTCGGAATGACGTTATAATACCGGATACAAAATTTTGCGTTGTTCGCCGGCAAAGCATTTGGCCAGGCTGCTGGTAGTGCGGGTTACAGCATTCATCAGCGGGCTGGTTTGTCCGTCTATCTGCACATCCATAGCGGGTATGGCCAGCAGCTGTTGTTTCATGCCGGGGCTGAGTTCTAAAAAGCGGCCATGGTTGCGTACCAGTTGGTACACCACGCTATCTACATAGGGGCGGTATGGCTCCATAATATCATCGGCCAGGCAGTAGGCATTGTACTGGTTGCGGTGATGGATACCCATTACCGGCAGCAGGCCGCTGCTTACAAGGGCACGGGCTACCAGTGCCCGCAGTATGGCATAGCCGTAGTTGAGCAGGTTGTTGGGTGGCGGGCCTTCGCGGTGGCGGGTAAAATCTAAAAAGTCAGGGAAGAAACGGCTCCAGTAGTATTGGGCCGCTTTGGCTTCGTGGTTGCCCGTATCGCCGCTTTTTACGGTATCGGCCAGTGTTTGAAGGTATTTATATTCTATACGCCGCTCTGCCAGCAGCGCAGCCTGATTGCGTATTTTGGCTTCAATGGTTTGTGCCCACAATTGTTTTTTGAGTGGCACACTACAATCGAGCTGCTGCTGAAACCGCTGACTGTGCAAAGTGTGACCATCCAGCGTAAGCAACAAACCCACCGGATGGTGGGTTTCGTTGCAGGTAATGAGGGCCACATTATTGGCCAACAGTTTGGCCATGAGTGCCTGGCTGATGGTGATTTGCTGATGATCTAATAGTATTAGTCCCACATCTTCAATGGGGATGCTTTTGGGGGCCTCGTCTTTCCGCTCTATCACCAGTTGATCGTTGCTGGTTTTGAGGTAAGCGGGATTACCAAAGTAGAGGGTGCGTTTGATCATACTGTAGGTTTTATGTTGCCTAATCTATCTACAGTAATTTTTACACAACTTTCTTTAATCATTAAGCCCTCGATAGATCGTTCCATTTTGTTCAGACTTGAGAATTCAGCTTTATTGATTATTGAAGTTGCAATATCTTGTCGGATGAAGAATATTTGAGATCCGCTAAAGCTAACGACTTTGTAAATTCTCTTCACTTGGCCTTGGCTCGTCGTTTTGAAACCAAAGTTCAAAGACTCGAAATTTTCATCCTCTGTTGGTAAATACACCAAATCATTTGGCGACAGATGAAACAGTAGTTTATCGCCTTTTTCGTTCAATTCGGGTACTGGTGATAACCCTTGTTTTTGTCGTTCTACTACTTCATTTAGAGGAATAGATGCAAAGCTCCTCTTCCCGTTGGCATCAGCATAAACTGCAAAAAACAGGTTAGTGCCTTTTGCAGCCTCCACGTATTTATGCTTCTTATTACCCGCCTGCCCAACATTGAATTTGCTGCCTACTTCAAATACACGAACCTTGTAAATGGGTTGATGCCATTTGCCTTCATTATAGTGAGCAATGTTTTTGTTCATATCCTCTATACCCTCCGGCGAAAATGCGATTTCAGGATTGCCGCCTTTAGCATTAAGGTATCGGGTTAATATTTTTTGAATACCTGTATCAGTAATGGATGCAATGGCTGACAAATCGAATGAACTGTCAAGGCTCTTTCTGGTAGCAGTAATGATTTTACCGGTTGGTACTTTTATACGAGGAAGTATTACTTTACCAGAAACGGTTTCTTTATGCATGGATTTTCGAATAGCCCAATTAACTCCCTGCTGATGAACCATCTTCTTTTCTTTCAGACCATCTTCTACCACCCATTTTTCATAATAGTTTGTAGCCTTATTAATAACCCGTAGGTTTTGCTTAAAACTGACTACGATGCTCTCAAGCATTGTTTTTGCATCGGTCGTAAAACTATCCCATGGTTTTATAAATTGTTTGGGCACTTCCCGATCAATGCGTTCTCCAGTTCTCGGATGCTGATAAGAAACTTTTTCAAACGTCATTAGCTTTCGTTTGAGATCATACCTTTTGGTATCCGATTTAGCAGATTGATTGTTGAGTAAATTAATATGGTCACGTGTAGCACAGGCAATTACCAATGCGTCCATAGCATGGTGCCGGTGATCAATACGTTTTTTGGAGAATCCTTTTGAAAGTTCAAGCGGTACTGTAGGTAAATATTTCTGATAATTTTCATTCCATGCTGTAAACTGCGTTGTATTACCAATCTGATTTAGACGCTCAAATCGAGGTAAGATTAAATCATTCCAAACATCATTTAAGCCCCAATCATTTTTTAGCTCCGTTGTAATCTTACCATTGCCCGGTAATATATTCTTGGAATTAAAGCCATCGTCGTTTGTATCAGCACGAACTATTTTCGATAGTAGCCCTGATATATACTTACTGATGTATCGGGTATCATTTAATTGCCGCTCAATCATTATCTCTGGGATTTCCTCAAGCAATAATTTATTCCGCTTGCTACGGTTTTTGGCATAGTGCTGCTTCACAAATTCTTCATATGCTTCTACCTCCAACACTTTCACTATTCTGCCATGGCCACATTCCACGACACTACCATGGAATTCTTTAATGAATTCTAAGCCAAGGCAGTTGTCCTTAAGCTTATTTACAGCTGCCTCGCAGATTACTTTATTACTAAAGCTATCATCAAAATACCTGCTTTGTGGAATAATGTGTTCTATTTCATAATCTGGAGTAAAGAGTTTATTCAAGGGAATAATTTCCCCTGTGTAGGGGGAACGATATTTTTGTTCAAGCCATAATTTGTAGCGTTTTAATTCGGTGGAAGATGGCTGCGCTGTTTTGCTGATTTTCAAAATATCTTCTGCTATCTCAATGTCTGAATTTAAAACACCCTCTTCGTAAATTTTCAATATCTCTTGTTGCGTTGGCGAATAAGGTCGTACGTTAGCTACATCAAGGTCCTGCAGCATTTCTATGAGTAAGGATTTAATACGGAGGTTGGTGTTTTCATTTTCAGTTATTCTCTTTGTCGCTTCTTTTCGTTCCTCAGATGTATTTTTCATTTCTCTTCCGAGTTCAATATGAATCTCGTCAAAGAAGTTCTTTCGTCCCTCTCCGTATTTCGTCCAAATATCTTTGACTACCCGTAAGGTTTCTGTTACAACCTGCTCAACGATAGGGTTACGAAGAGAATGTTGTTTAAAACCATCTGGATTTTTTACATCAAGAAACCAATGGATGTCATTTGCAGAATTCCATTTTTCAGTTGATGCAGCTTCTGAATGCCTGTCGTAAACAATGTATTGAGCCAACCATAAAGGCAGCCCTTGAAATTGAACTTCACGGGTAAGATGTAAAGCCTTATCCCTCACTCGGTCTTTCATTGTTTCATCATACTCCCCGGAAATGATTTTTTGTATCCTGTCTTTTACTTGCTCATGTATATTATCCCAATTCCAAAAATGACCAATGCGCATTAAAGGCAATAGTTTCTTAATGGCCTTCTCCGAAAATGAACCGTATTCATTTTTAAATGGAGGCGTTTTCTTGAAGGCCTCTACAAATGAACCTTTATCAAGATTATGTTTTTCTGCAAAGCTGTTCAGTGCCTTTTCAAATTCTATTTTATCTGTTACCGAATAGATAATATGCCAAAGTTTGTGTTCAATCTCACTTGTCAAAAAACCTTTATTAACTCCGTTTACTTTCTCAAGTCTTGTAGCTATTAGCGTATAAGTTTCATTACAAGGATATTTTTTATCCTCTACATAATTCCACCGATATTTTTGAAGTTCTGCTTTGGGTACTTTTTTTACATCAAGTTTTCGCTTGAGCAAAAATTCAAGTACGTGATGTTGTTCTACTTCCCGCCTGATATTCAGAAAACCGAAAAGAGAAACAACATCGTCCACACCAGATAAAAATTCATGAGTCACTTTGATGTCATCTTCCTTTCTATAAATACTCAAATTGAAAATCCACTGCCAAAGACGGAACTCCTGATAATATGGGTTTGATTTATGAATGGCATTAATGCTTTGAATCTGAGTTACACCATTTTCCACTCTCACTTTTCTGTACTCAAGAGGGCAGGTAGAAATTGTATTCTTTTTACTTTTCAGGGGCCGCTGATAAAAAATGATATCCTCCAGAAATAAATGCAGGAAATCTCTTTTGCTTAGAGACGTCTGGTGTAGTTCATTATTTCTATATAGTTCTCTGACACAATCGTTGTATAATGCTGAATCCTGTAATTCAGCATGAAATTGCATTTGCGCCTGAAGTATTTGCCTAAGTTCTTCTTTGTAAAACTTTCTTTCAATTGTCCGAACCAGCTTTCCTTTTATTTTTTGCTTTGGGTTTTGAAGCAAAGCGTCATAGATGTATGCTCCGACGGTTTTACTAGAGTGAATAATTTCTTTTTCAGTTTTCTTTTTTACCAGCGTCCAGTCAGTTTCGCCGGGGGCTCGGAAACTTCTTTTTACCTCACCCTCTTTATTGGTTTTAAATGAGCCATCCTCGTTGATTTCTGTAGTTACAATAAAATCCTTGGTTTTATCTTTCCAGTCGTATAAAGCAATTTTGCTGGAACGTCGATATACCCAGCCATTTTCTAAATGAACAGAATACCAAACTTCATTTTTACCTGGTTCTGGAGGATCTGCTACAACATCAACAACTTTCAATGAATGGAACTCGACCAACTTATTGGGTATGTCTTCTTCCTCTTCACCCCGTAATTGATAGTAACCTCTTTTTTGATTGAAGTTTAAAAGTATCCATGCTAACTCTGATCGTTCTATTTTCTCAGTAAGAGCCTTCTTTCTCAAATAGTAAATTGTCCAGTCGTAAGGCACTAAGGCTGCCTCACCCTTTTTATTGAGAAGTAAGTTGGGCTGTCGTGTTTTGAAGTCAGCTAACATTTCTTCAAATGAACTTTTGAAAACAAAACCTTTCTCATTGTATGCAATCTTGGGTTCTGCATCATTCTTGAATTTGCCAAGTCTTTTATCAAAGTCTATTTGATAGGCAAAATGAGCAGGCAAAAAGTTCAGGACATTTAGCACCCTGTGTAGGCGTTCTCGTCTTAATAAATATCTCTCCCTTAATCTCCTTACTCCTCTGTATCCTGTTCTTTCAGCAGTTTGTGACACTGAATTTCCTTTTCCAAAATCACCCAGTATATCTTGAGACATAGGAATAATCCTACTGCCCATTCCAACTATCGCTCCTTTCCGTTGTTCAGCATTTTGTTCTATTAAGGCCCATCCAATGGAGTTCGTTCCCAAATCCAATCCCAAAATTTTTTTGCTCATATTTCGCTATGTTTTATTTTCATGTTTCGAAAGCAATTCACAATAAGGATTATTCCGTTGTGAAAACATTTAGCGCCTCGCCTACCTGCGGGGCATTTTTTTTCGTATGAGTTACTGTAGTTGTCATCGTCAGGTGTTTATTGTTCAGCACATACCATAGTCACAATGCAGTATTGCTGCAATCATGTCTATTACTTTTGTTTCTCACCTGCCCGCAGTAAGCCATGCCTGTTGAAAGGCGGTTACTGCAATCCTGTAACACAGGTACCACTGGCTAGCCAGTGTACCTGCAAAGGATGTACGCATTAAAAATAAGCGGTTTCTCAATATAAAAATGCCCTGCTGCAATCTTGTTTACAACCATGTGTTATGTGCTGGTTACTACGGTGTATGCGTCAGCACCTGTTGTAGCAGGCATTGTTTATAAATAGCCCACTGCATCTGCCGGATGTGTTGGCATGGGCAATATATTCGCCCACTTGCCATACACGCTCTGCATGCACACCCATCATCCTATTAACTGATATACTCATTGCCGATATATGAACCTGAGTTTATTTAGCCTCAATCCTGCCGAAGCCGGCTTTCGCCTGCAGCGGATGGAACTCTGGAACTGGGGCACCTTCGACGAAAAAATTTACCACATAGAACCCGGCGGCGAAAACAGCCTGCTCACAGGTGCCAACGGTAGCGGCAAAACCACTTTTGTGCATGCCTTGCTCACCTTGCTGGCGGCAGAGCGAAGAATGCGCAGCTTCAACATGAGTGCCGAGGGCAAAACCAAAAACGAACGCACCGAAGAAAGCTATGTACTGGGCGAATACGGTCTTACTGAAGATGACAGCGGCAGTAAAGCACAACGGCTACGGGAAGACAGAAGCAAGGTGCGCAGTGTGATACTGGCGGTGTTCAAAAGTGAAGATCAATATGTAACGCTGGCACAAATCCGCTGGTTTGCCGGCACCGATCTCAAACGCAGTTTTATAGTGGCCCACAAGCCGCTCAGCATCGAAACAGACCTGCGGTATTTTGATACACAGGGCGAATGGAAAAAGCGGTTGCGCAAAGACTATCCCAAACAGGGCAGCCGCGAAATGATAGAATTTTTTGATGGCCCCAAAGAATACGGCACCCGGCTGCGCAGTGTGTTTGGTATGCGCAGCGAAAAAGCACAAAGCCTGTTCAACCAAACCATCAGCCTCAAAATTTTGGGCAACCTCGACGATTTCATCCGCACTCAAATGCTGGAAGAAACCGAAATGGAAGATGATTTTGAAAAGTTGAAAGACCATTTCAAAACCCTGAGCGATGCCCACCGCAATATTGAAAAAACCATCACGCAAATTGCATTGCTGCAACCCGTACGCCAGCATTGGAACGATTGGAAAAACATTGAAGCCGATAAATACATAGTCGATCAGCACCGGCAAACGTTGCCAGCATGGTTTGCTACGCACCAGCGCAACCTGTTGGAAAAAGACATGAAGCAGCTGGAAGAAACACTGCAACAAACCCGCCTGCGCAAACAGGAAATTGAAGCGGTGATTGATGAAGAAAACCAGCAGCTGATTGCTACCGAAGTGCAAATACAAAGCAGTCAGCCGGGCCGCTTGCTGGCCGAGCTCGACCGGCA
>JADLHL010000178.1 GCA_020848815.1 Chitinophagaceae bacterium
ATCAGCAAAGCAGTTTGCGATTTTTACAAAACCAGCAAGCCTTCACGCATTACAAAGCCGCGTACCGCATTCCGGCTGACAGTATGGCCAAATGGACATTGCAGGAACGCATCAACTTTGATTACATAAATCAATTGCAACCCGCTTGGGTAGGTTACGACAGCATTCAGTACAGCGATATTCCTTTACCCAATGGCCACTTTGTGTGGGTACGTGCCGTTGCAGAAAGCCTGCATGCCTGGCTGGATGTACGCACCGGATTGTCCTTCAACAACATTGCCAACGGAGATCAACGCTTGCTCACCGTGTACAATCTGCAAGGCGAAGTGCCTGCACAAATGCAAACTAGTTTGCAGGGCAAAAAACTCAAATGGTCGGCGCAGTCTGCGGGCTTTGTTTTGCCTAAGCGAAAGAAAGACATGGACGATCGCCTGCTTATCATTAGCACCGCTACAGATACACTCATTAGCTGGCTGAGTTATGAGAAACCATCTCGTTATCATTATCAAAAACCGATGCGCCAATGGCCGGTCATGAAACAGGTGTTGAATACAGGCAGAAAAATTAGTCGCATTTTTTCTGGCGATACTTACTACAACAGCAACAAAAGCCGCCGCCAATTATACAGAGGCTTTGTGCTTTTCAACAAGCCGCTGTACAAACCAGCGGATACGCTCAAATTTAAAGCATGGATTACTGACAGAAAAGGCAATCCTGTACGCAGCACACAAACCGTGAGCATACAGTACTACTACAAAAACAGCAGCAAAAAAATAGACTTGGGCAAGCTGGAACCCACTGTGCCCGGCAGCTACCACATGAGCTGGCCACTACCCGACAGCCTGCCCATGGACGTTTCCTACGACCTCTATTTTCAAGGACCTAAATCGTACAACAAACTCAATAGCCGTTTCAAAACAGAAGAGTATCAACTACCGGATATTTCCAGCTTTAATATAAACACGTTACAAAACTGGTGGCTGCGCAAAGACAGCCTGCGCATTTCGCTGGAAGCCAAAGATGCCAGTGGCATTCTGCTGCCCGACGGTAGCGTGGAGCTATTTCTTACCCGAAAAACACTACAGCATTTTTACCCCGATAGTTTGTTTGTACCTGATACACTCTGGCGAAAAAAAATAGCCTTGCTAACAGATGGTCCTACGCTAGTGTACATTCCTGCGTATGCTTTGCCGGAAGCCAATATGGAAACACAGTTGTTTGCACAACTCCGCAATAGTTCGAATGAATTGAAGGAGCAACAACTCACACTTACCCACTATGCCCGGCAGCAGCGCATTGTAATAGAACGCAACAGCGATAGCCTGCACATTCGCTATGAAACGGATGGCATACCCACTGTGGCTACAGCACAAATAGAAAGCATGGGTGACTGGTACAACCTCGATACGGTGGTGCAATTGCCATTGAACATGCGTATTCATCCAATGGCCAGCGATTATGATGTAACAGTGCTGGATGCGTTGGGAAAAAAGGTCATTACAAAAAACTACGACCTGTCACAAATGCGCAGCACTCCTGCCATCAGCAACACGTCCAAAGGCGATACGGTAAGCTTTGTGCTCAGCAATCCAACCGGCATGCCGGTGTGGCTGGCCATTACCAAAAACAAAGGCCGCACCCAACGAATGATGCTGCGGCAAACAAGTTACACTTGGCAACAGCAAGCCCGAAAAGGCGACCGCTATTTGGTACAGGTCAATTATTGGGAAGGTGATCAGGAACGATTGCTGACAGAACGATTACAACTGCAATACAACCTGCTACAGGTAACACCCACCATTGCCCCGACAGCGCAACCAGGTGCAGCAGATACACTCACTGTAAAAGTGACCGACTACAAAGGCAAGCCGGTGGCCCATGCCAACCTCACTGCCGTGGCCAACAACACACAATTGCAACAGCATTTCCGCTACCCCGACATGCCCGTTCGCATTCGGCTGAAGAAATACAAAAGAGTGTTGCAGCCCGGCGAATTTGATAACAGTGAAGTATCATTTAATTCAGATACTGTAGCTACAAGGTTTGCACAAATACTACATCAGTTACATGGCGATACCATGTTTTACTACCAACGGTTGATGGATACCGGTGCCATCCGCATTGTGCGGTCGCCCATTAGCATTGCGTATCCCGAGGCAAGTATTTATGCCATTGAAAAAGGAAAACCTGCTGCGCTGTATGTTACTTATATCAACAACCTGCCTGTACATATGTGGTGGCGCAATGCCACACAAGCCAATAGCAGCATGGTGTACCCCGGCTTTAGCAAAATAAGCCTGCGTACCTGGAACAAACTCATTGAAATAGACAGCGTATACATGCAGCCTTACCAAAAACACGATGTGTTCATTCAGCTGGATAGCGCAGCATGGCATCCGCATGTTCGCATTACTCCCATGCCCGACACGTTAACCCCTATTGAGAAAACACAGCTGCAGCGCTATTTCATACAAATTGAAAACGACCGCAACAGCAGCGGTGCATGGCTGTGGAATTATAGTTTGCAAGCAAAGCTTTCATCTACAATTGGCAATTATATCGCAGGGCCATTTATAACATCCGATAGTATTACCATTTACAACAGCAGTAATAACCTCCACACCAAATTTCCTTTTGAAAGCAACTACCGCTACCGCATTTCGCAAAATCTGGTGCGGTTAGAAAAAACGGAACTACTGCCCGGTAAAATAAAACTGCGTAATCAATCTATGCCGTGGCGTTTGGGCGATACCACCTGGAATTATGAATTGCCGTTGATTGAAAAGAAAGTAGCAGACACCAGAAGAAATTTCAGTAACTATTTATTGCATTCTTACAGCACCGACCGTAGGCATGGCAGTCTGCATTTGCAATACAAAACAGATAGCAGCATTCGGTTTACCATCCTCATTAAAGCGGGTCAATACAATACGGCCATGGTATTTGGCGGGCAACCGAATATTATTCATCAACTGGATACCGGCTATTACCAACTGGTACTGGTTGACAAGCATGATTTGGCTTTCAACACAACTCCGTTTTACATACACACTGCAGGCGCCAATGCCTTGCGCATTCATGCAACAGCATTTACCGCTACCAATACAGCAGCCTACGAAATATACGCTGCACAACTCCGCAGGGAATTTGAGAAATGGCAGCAGCCAGCCACTACACAAAAAGAAGCGACAACAAATACTCAAGAAGTGCTACCTGGCTTGGCCAGCATTTCCGGTAAAGTAACGGACGCAGTAACGGGCATGCCACTAAGCGGCGTAACGGTGCAGCTGAAAAACACCAAACGTGCAGTAAGCACAGGAGCCGATGGCATGTATCAATTCAGCAATATTGCCAGTGCTCAGTATACATTAGTGTTTCAGTACGTTGGCTACGGCACTTTGGAACGCCAACGCTTTGCCCGGTTGTATGCCGACAACACGGTAGATGCAGCATTGCATGTATCACATAGTTCTTTGGATGAAGTAGTGGTTACCGGCTATGGCACAACCAAAAAAAGAAGCATGACAGCCAGTGTAACTACTATTTCTGGTAACGCACTACAAGGAAGAGTAGCTGGTGTAAATGTAACGGGCAACAACGGCGCCATGGCTGAAACCAGCATTCAGATAAGAGGTATCAGCAGCATGAATGGCGATATCAGCCCACTCTATGTGGTAGATGGTATACTCATGGATGCCATGCCCGGCAACCTCGACCCCAACACGGTGAGTATTGAAGTGCTGAAAGATGCTGTGGCCACTGCTATCTATGGGAGTCGTGGAGCAAATGGTGTAATAGTGATCACCACGGGAAGCAACAAAGCACCAAGCATTCGTACCCGCTTTAGCGACGATGCCTACTTTGTACCCGATGCTAGCACAGATAAAAAAGGGTTTGCCCGTATACCTATCCGTTACCCAGAAAACATAACAGGCTGGCAGCATGTGGTGTATGCCGCTGCGCCCAAGGGTAAATATGGCAGTGCTGCCATTGTAAGCAAAACCTTTAAACTATTGCAAGGCATGCTGCAGGTGCCTGCTTTCCTTACCGAAGGTGACAGCATTTACCTCAGTGGCAAAGCCATAAACTACAGCCAGCAAACAAAGCAGATCAAGACCAGCTTTGGCATGCGTGGACATCAAACCACACAAATAGTGCTGGCCAACGAAGGCCAATCAGCCATCAGCTATTTTGGCATCAAAGCACCAGCTGCATTTGATACACTCAAAGTACAATTCACTGTGGCAGATAGTCTTCGCAACAGCGATGGTGAAGAAAGAACCATTCCTGTTTTGCCCGCCGGCACTCTCGATACCAAGGGACGCTTTTTTGTACTCGACAATGACACCAGCTTTACATACACGCCGGCATACACAGATGTACCACTGCTGGTATACACCGAAAACAACCTGCTCAACCTGTTGGAAAAAGAGTTGGAATCGCTGCGCAATTATCCGCAGGCATGCATGGAACAAACCGCCAATAAAATGTGGGGGTTGCTCATGATGAAACAAATCAATGAGCGGATGAACAAAGCATTCAAATACGACAAACAAATTGCACAACTGCAAACCCGTTTGCTCGAAAACCAGCAGTACGGTGGCGGCTGGGGCTGGTGGGAAAAATCTTCGCCCAACCTTTACATTACCACCAAAGTATTGCAGGCATTGCGCCATGCAGACAGCAGCGCAAGTGTGAAACAAGCCATTAGAGAAGGATACATTTACCTACAAAACGAACTGCCCAAAAACGGCAGGCTGGCGCAACTCGAAGCCTTGTACAGCCTGAGCGAAGGCGGCCATATTTACCCGTATCAGTTTGTGCTCGATAGCATTCCATTTGACAGCCTGCACATACATGCTCAATGGCAGTATGTACGCATTAAGCAAAAAGCAGGACTGCCGTACAGCAAAGAGCTGGCCAAACTCTGGCAACAAAAACAACAAACTTTTACCGGCAGTATTTATTGGGGCGAAGACAACTGGCTGTGGTACCGCAACCGCCAAAGCACCATGGTGATTGCTGGCAAAACCATAGCTGCGGATAGTAACTATCGCCGGTACAGTCCGCAAATCAAACAATACTTTATAGCGGAAAAGAAATCGGTGTATTACCGCAATACAGTGGAACAAGCAGAAATCATCAACCTGCTGTTGAGTGATGCGTTGGCTAAAAAAATACAATCGAACAGCACCACCACACTGCAGGTTAACGAGCACAGATTTACGCAGTTTCCCAACAGTGCCAAATTGCCCGGCACCGGTACTGTACACATTCGTAAAGAAGGCCCCGGGTTGGTGTATCTTGGCCTGTCGCAGCAAAAGCATGTGGTGCCGCAGGTGGCGAAAGATTCCCTCTTTGCCGTGCATACCCGATTGCTAAGCAAGCAAGGCGATACGCTGCAACTGCAACAGGTAAAAAGCGGCACTACTGTTATACTGGAAGTAACAGTACATGCCAGCAAAGACGGCGAGTATGTGCAGCTGGATATACCCATTCCGGCGGGTTGCAGCTACCACAGCAAGCCGGCCGGCTATTGGAATGAACACCGGGAATACCGCAAGGAAAAACTGAGTGTGTTTATTGAAAAATTACCTGCGGGCACACATCGTTACAAGGTAGAACTCGACACCCGTTTCAATGGCATCTTCCGGCTCAATCCGGCACATATTGCTCTCATGTACTTCCCCGTGTTTGAAGGGTACAACCGGATGCAGCAGGTGAGGATAAGCCAATGAGGAATAAGAAACAAGAAATAAGGAAAGACAATTTACTTCTGCTTTCAACCAACTTCTACACTCTGGAACTTGTGAACACGTGAACTTTGGAACACTCAAACTTGTGAACTTGTAAACCCGTGAACTCGTCAACTACGCTCCATTCTTAAACGGCTTGTAATACAAATAGTAATACCCCAAAATGAGTATTCCGGCAACAAAAGGCAACACCGCAATTTGTTTGTAGGTGTAATGCGCAAACCAAATGTGTTCATCAAATCCCAGAAACTCACTCACCATCCAATAGCTGTTGGCGGCAATCCAAATGCTCACAGCCAGGTTGTGACACAGCTCACTCATGATGTTGCGGGTTCGCCATGCTATGACTACAGAAATAATGAACGTAGGAATGATCATGGCAATGCCGAGTGGTTTCCAAAACATGCACCAGGCCAAATCTTTGAAGAGCCAAAAAACGATGTGCAGGTTTTCCATCATGCGGTACTTCATAGGTATGCTATATGCAGTAGCGGGGGTGTTCTCCATCAGGCCAATAGATTTTTGTTGCAAACTGCAATAATACAATTTTGCCAGATGCATAGAATCAGGCATACAGTAACGCATTGCTGGCATCCACATTTCAGCCTTTCCACCTACCCCCTCTACATCCATTTACGGGTGAGCCAGCGCCGTACTGGCACATCGTACAGTTTAAGGCACAAGTATGCCACCAATACGCTCACCAGCAGCACGGCCACACTCACCAATACAAGTACGATATGGCCAGTGGTGGAACCAAACAGGTATTGGTCATGTTCAATAGCCCAATTGGTGTACCAGTAAATAAAGGGATAATGAATGATGTAAATGGGATAAGAAATATCGCCCAGAAAACGACTGATTTTTGATACAAGACCATGGCCCAACTGACCACTGGCCCCCATATACACAACCGCAGGAAACACTAACAGTATCACCAGCGCATCGTACAAGCCGTTTACCCATTTGGCATCATCGCTGCCCACCCGTGGCCAAGCCAGTACCAGCACCAATATCAGGCTGCTCCAAGTAAAAGCATTGTGCAACTTTCCGGGCTTAGCCAAACGAGAAAGCAAGAGGCCCGCCAAAAAAGGATACAGCAAACGGGTGAAACCAATGCGCAGTTGCAGTGGCTCCAGCGACCAGCCACCAATCACATCGCCATTGGGCCCGGTGAGGCAATAATGCAGCAAGTTTGCACCGGCCAGCACTACCAAAATGCCGAGGATAACGTTTGGCAATTTACGCAGTACCAATGCATACAGTATGTTGGCGATATACTCAAAAAACAATGACCATGCTGGACCATTCAGCGGGTGCATTTCTGACCAGCCCCGAATATCATACCGTGTAGGTAGGGGCAACAACGAGAAGCCAAACAGCATTATCAACAACATTTTCCAAGCAGGTATTTCTACAATACTTGGAAACACTGGCCCTGCCTGCGGGTAAAAGAGGATGGCGCCAATAACCATGCCCATTACAATCATAGGGTGCAGGCGAATGAGGCGGCGTTTGAAAAAACCAGTGAGTGTCATTTTGTGCCAGCGGTCATCGTAGGCATATCCAATCACAAAGCCCGAAAGCAGAAAGAAAAAATCAACCGCCAGATACCCGTGGTTGATGATTTGTTTGCTATGATTGCCACCCGCAAAAGTTTCGAAAATATGGAAGATGACCACCATCACGGCGGCTACACCCCGTAGCCCGTCGAGAATGGGATAATGTTGTTTACTATCGGCAAAAGCAGCTGGCGCTTGGCTCATGGCATTAGTTGTTGAAGGCAGTAGAGAAAAATGCAATGGGCCGAATATCGGGTAAACTGAGCAATGGTTGAATTGATGAAGATCAGTGGGCATGACTGCCAACTGCAATTTCATTATACTTTCCTTATCGGCTGAAGCCATCTCGGTCTTAAATGCTACATCAGTTAGCGGCTGAAGACACTAATACTCAATAAAAACAATATTGCCAATATTGGCTGTAGTTGACAACTTCCGATAAATTTCTTTGCCGTGGTCTGTACAACACTCAATATCCAACTCTACCACTCATCAAATTCCACCTTCCAGTTGTTGGCCATCTCAACTTTCCCCTTAACGTTGAATTTCAAAGCTCTTTTACTGCCAACTTGTTTCTTTGTCTCATGAAGCCCAATGTACCAACCCCACCGCCCACTACATCCATTTTACAGAAACGGATAATCACGGGTGCCAGCATCGCATTATTGCTCATTACAGTATTTATTATGCCCTCCATCCTCAATCCCAAACCAGAATGGAGCAGCCTATGGATGTTCAGGCCCCTGCTGGTAGTAGCTATAGCCGGAGGCCTTGCTGCTGCCGGCATTCATGTATTGCTCGTTTGGCAGGCAAAATATGGCTGGCCCAAAATATTGGTGTATGGTATTTGTGTGCTTGGTTATATCATGGCCCTTTGGATAGGTACTGTTGCCGGATTAGATGGCACCCTGTGGAACTAACCGTATGAGCACCCACAAAAAAGGCCTGCCAATGGCAAACCTTTGCAATAAATGAAGTGAAAAAAATCAGGCCGACGCTTTGCGGCGAACCCATTCTTCAAAACCGCCTTCTAAACTGTAGAGTTGCATGCCCAGTCCGTGTTGGGCAGCCATGGCAGCAGCAGCAAGACTGCGATCGCCATGCTGGCTCACAAATACAATGGCATCGGCATCCAACTCGTCGAGGTGATCGGCCAGCACAGCCATAGGTAGTCGGCGGTCAGCAAATCCATCTATCACAGGCAGCTCGTCGTAATTGCGTACGTCTACCACTGCCACTTCGCTAGTATCGAGCAGTTCGAAAAAATCGTCTATTGACAGTTTGAATCGTGTATCAGCGGACATAAGTACAGTAGCAAGCATGCTCAATTTTCATTTTCCTGTTACAGGCTTTTCCTCAATTAAAAGCATCCGAAAAACCCATTCACAAATTGCAATATATCACTTCCCTGTTTTGCTTCATACAGCAAGCCTGTAAATGTGTACAATTCTCCAATGCAACCATATATTCTCAAGATAATGTCCTTTCTTATGAATACCTTAATTTTCACAAAAACAACGGAATGAAAATTGTCTGCCTATTAGCTGTGGCTTTTGCTGGAAGTATTACTGCACAAGCACAACGCACCGGAGATCCGAAAATGACCGAACTCTGGGAACCCAAAGCACCCATTGTATCGCCGGGAAAAACTGCTGCGGATGCGCCATCCGATGCCATTGTATTGTTCAACGGCAGCAACCTTAATCAATGGGAAAGTGAAAAAGGCGGTGCTGCTCCATGGACCATAGCCGATGGTGCCCTAACGGTGAAACCCCAAAGTGGTGGTATTAAAACCAAGCAGGGTTTTGGCGATTGCCAGCTGCATGTAGAATGGCGGTCGCCTGCCGTGGTAAAAGGCGAAGGACAAATGCGGGGCAACAGCGGTATTTTTTTAATGAGCCGCTACGAACTGCAGGTACTTGACAGCTACAACAATACCACGTATAGCAATGGCCAGGCAGGTAGTATTTACAAACAACATATTCCTTTGGCCAATGCCAGCCGCCAGCCCGGTGAATGGCAGACCTACGACATCATTTTTACAGCGCCTCGTTTTTATGCCGATGGCCGGGTAAAATCTGCCGCCAGAATAACTGTGATACACAACGGTGTGCTGGTACAAAACAACGTAGAAATCTGGGGGCAAACGCAATACATCGGCATTGCCAATTATGAAAAACATGGCGACCTCGAACCCATTTTCTTACAAGATCACGGCGATCTCGTCAGCTTTCGGAATATTTGGATTCGGCCGTTGTAAGTAAAAGATTTACGGGTAACAAAAAGCTGATTTGTACAATTACAAATCAGCTTTTTTATTGGGTATTTATCTTTCACTCATGTGCACAAGGCCTTAGAATTATCGATTTATCTATTAAGGAAATATAAACACAGAGGGAGGCGCAGGCTTGGCAAAACGGGCGGAGCCATCGGGTTTGCCTTGAATTTTCTTTGGTTACTTTCTTTTTTTCAAGAAAAAGAAAGTGACAATACTCCTAAGGAGACCGGTTAACTGAATAAGAAACACAAAGCGAATGGATTTTTCAATGTGAATAGAAACTGCAAAATATTAAGTACTACTGAGTCTTTTCAGCCGCCAAAGCTTGCATGATATTGCTGAGTAGTTTTCTAAACGATGGATGTACATTGTTGCACAGCACAATCACCGTGTAACGTTTATCTATGCAACGAATAATTTGGGTACTGTAACCCGGATTGTCGCCATTGTGTTTCACAATATTGCCGAGCACAGAATGCGTTTCTAAATCCCAACCAAACCCATACATGCTGAGCTCACCATTGTTAAGTTTTGCCGCTGAAAAAGCTTGTTGCAGGGTACTGCGTTGCACCAATTTGTTTTTGTATAAAGCTTTGTCCCAGCGGAGCAAATCGGCAGCGGTACTGCTGATACGGCCTGGTCCTTTGCGATTGCCCAACCACACCGTGTAATCGCTGCTGTGAAACTTGTTGGCATTGATGTACGTACCAGTTGCATCTTTTAAATGACCCGCAGCAAAATTTAGTGTAGCTGCCTTGGCTTCCAACGTTCGGATATCCGTATGTTTCATTTTCAGTGGTGCAAAAATTCGTTGCCTTAAAAAAGAAATAAAATCTTCACCACTTACTTTTTCTACCACACTGGCCAGTAGCAAATAGCCGGTATTGCTGTAGCGGTATTGTGCACCGGGTGTAAACAGCATGGGCGGTTGGTACTGCCGCAACAAACGGATGCAATCGTCATTGCCCGCCACTTTCGTTTTGTCCCAATGCGCATCCATCACGGCCTGATAATCGGGTAGGCCGCTGGTATGATTGAGCAGCTGCCGAATGGTAATGCCGGTATATGGCAATTCGATGTATCTCGACAATGAATCATCGTATTGCAAACGGCCTTCTTCCTGCAGCATCATAATAGCCATGGCGGTAAACTGCTTGCTCACCGATGCCAGCTCAAACACATCGCTGAACTGCAAGGGGGTTTGTGTTTCAAAATGACGATAACCTGTAGCACGTTCTACCAAGGGCTTTCCCTTTTTGGCCACCAACAATACACCGCTGAAGCCCTGCTGCACCGCACTATCAAATGCAGCATCAATGGCTGTGCGTTGTGCTACACCTATTGTGGTGTAACAGAGTGTCAGCAGCATCAAACAAAACTTTCTCATCGTTATTCCTGATAAGCTTTTCATGAAAAAAGTGTTGACATAGTTTTAAAAAAAGCGGCTACCTCTTTTGCAAAAGGCAGCCGCTTGGCTATGAAGCAGCAACAATGAAAACGTATGCATTTATCCTGCTGCTCATGTTTTTTTACTTACATTATTCCTGCACCTGTGTGGTTACTTTTGGCGCTTCTTTTGTCCATACACTCACGTCCAGTTTGCGTGGCGTAGGATAAATTTCGTCCAGCGTATTGCCATCGTACAAGCGACCGTTTTTCACTACATAACGAATGGTATTGGTGTTGCGAATGTTCAGCAATGGGTTAGCATCCATAATCACCAGATCTGCGAGTTTACCGGGTTCTACACTACCCAATTCCTGATCGAGGCCCAGCGCTGTGGCACCTAAAATGGTAGCCGTTTTCAAGGCGTTGAGATTGCTCATGCCGCCACTGGCTACACTCCACAGTTCCCAATGGTAACCCAAACCTTGCAGCTGACCGTGGCTGCCCACGCCAGCCAAACCGCCTTTTGTTACAATGCTGTTTACACCCTTGGCATGCTTTTGAAACACATGATCTTCCGGTGTAAACCAACCACCCAAACCACCAACTCTGCGGCGAGATTTCGCACTCAACTCTTCGTATGGTGTAAAGCGGTTGAGCTTGGCATCGTGCACGGGGCTCTCGGTAGTGTAATAGTAGTTTTCGGCCCAAGGACCGCCGTACGATACCAGCAGTGTAGGTGTAACGGCCATCTTGCTTTCAGCAATGGTGCGGGTTACATCATTGTACAACGGATGAATGGGAATGGCATGCTCATGACCAGGATAACCATCAAACAATTGGGTCATGTTGAGTTTATAATCCAAGCCACCTTCGGTAGTAGGCATCAGCTGTTGTTCTTTCGCAGCCTGTATCACCCACTGCCTGTGCTGGCGGTTGCCCACCAAATACATTTTGATGTATTGCGTATTGAAATACTTGCTGTACTGCTTCAGTACATTTTTGGTTTGCTCGTAGCTCTGCAGGTTGTACATCCAAAAACCAACACCGGGGCCTGTGCTGTACACACGTGGGCCAGGCATCATACCGGCTTCTACCATGTCGCTGTAAGTGAGCACATCGGTGGTAGCCGTTTGCGGGTCACGGGTGGTGGTTACACCATAAGCGAGGTTGGCTGCATAAATCCAAACTGAGTTCTTGTGCATGCCCCACTGCGGCCACATGTGCGAATGCGTATCAACAAAACCAGGCGTAATGGTTTTACCCGTACAATCAATCACCTGTGCACCGGCAGGTAATTGCAGGCTTCCTGTTTTGCCAACGGCTTTGATGCGATTGTTGACAATCAGCACATCGCCATTTTCAATCACTTCATCACCCTTCATGCTTACAATGCGGGCATTTTTCAGCAGAATAGTTCCGGCAGGATTGTCTTTGGCAAAGAATACTTTCACCTGTGTTTCTTCAGGCGTGTACTTCTCTTTCTTTTTCAAATCTGCTTTGGCTATGCTGTCTGCCTTGGCTCTCACTGTATCGGCTTTGTACAAAGCAGTCAAAGAGTCTTTGGCTTTTTTCGCCAGGCTATCGGCCAGCTTTTTAGCATCGGGTCCTTTGGCCAGCAATGCTTTTACACTGTCGGCGGCACGGAGGCTTTCCGCCTTTTTCGCAGCCTTCACAGAGTCATCTACAAACTTGGCACGGGCCACATCATACACCCAGTGACCGTTACCCAAACTCCAGTGTACTTTTTTGCCATCGGCTTCCCAAAAGGGCCATTCACCTCCAATTTCTGTGAGCTGCTTAGAAGGGAACGAAGCCGCAGAAGGCTCACCCACATTGATGCTGGGCACTTTACCGGTTTCAGGAATCGTAACTATGTATACGTTATTGTTGACTTGTGCAACCGCCATATTGCCCACCGGTGCCATAAGAATGGTACCTGCAGGTGAAGGCATTTGCTGTGGCTCTTTCATGCTGGCACCATCTGGCAGCATGCAATAGCTTACTGCATCGTACTGCATCATGGGTTTACCCATTACGTAGCGAATGCCGGGTAAGGCATCAGCGGCAGCAGGTAGTTCGCTGGTATGGCCGTGGCTGCTATGGTCATCGGCTTCTGCTACCGAACCAAAGGTGGTAATGCCGCTAATCCGCACATGTGTTTTTTCATCGTGGCCTTCCCAGTTTACACTAATGAGAGAGCCGCCACCGCCGTTCATAAATACACGGTTCGTGTCTTTGGTAAAATGCACATTGCCACGGTCGTTGGGCACATCAATTTTTTTAGGCGTACCGCCATTGGCAGGTATCCACAGCAGTTGCGCTTCCGATCCGTCGAAGAATGGATCTTCTGAATCTTTAAACACCCGCTTGGCTGCTTTGAAATACGTAATGCGATTGTTGTAGCTCCACGCAGGTTGCATGTAAAATGCGGCTTCGCTGGAAAGCTTGCTCACTGCAGGTTTGGGTGCCAGCACGGCTTTCCAGAGATTGCCGCCATCCTTTTCATCCCAGCTCACAAATACAAGCTGGTTGCCATCAGGACTCCAGGCAGGCATGGCTTCCACAAAGTTGTGCGTTGTAACCCGCTTAGGTGCACCATTCGGATAATCCATCACGTACAAACGGTTGAGCACCGTAAAAGCCAACTTCTTGCCATCGGGGCTGGGTACCGCATCACGTATTTGTGTAGCCAGCTTGTGAGAAGTGTCTTTGATGGCGTAGTTGAAATACAAGCGTGGTCCCATTTCCAATCGTACATCGGCATTGAAAGGAATTTCCTGTGCAGCGCTGCCGTCAACAGGCAGCTTCCAGATTTTACCGCCGTAAGAGGCAATCACAAATTTGCTGTCGGGTGTAAAGCTCATGGCAGGCAACACACCTTGCGGCGCAATGCTTTCCTGCTCATCCCGCTGCACGGGATAGGCCAGCCATTTTTCATCACCGTTTTTCATATTGCGCAGCACCAATCCGGTTTTGTCTTGCCAGCGGCTGCCATACACCATCCAGTTGCCATCTTTACTCAGCGTAGGTGTAAAGGCCGAACCGTAGCGGGTGGTTATGCTGGTGATGGTGCCTTTGTCTCTGTCGTACGTACCAATCTGATATTGCGGCAGCAAGGCGTTGTAATTCCATGAGCCGGTGCGCCAGCTGAAGTAAATCTTTTTACCATCGGGACTCACTACGGGGTCGATGGTTTTCATGCTGGCCGGTGCATCGTTGAGCTGGGTGCCGCCGCCACCGTCTTTGTGGTAGAGGTAGAGCTTGCTCACCCTGCGGCCTTTTGATACCACAATGTAATCGCCATCGGGCGTCCATGCAGCACCGGGCACATCGCCTTGGCGGTCGCGGGTTACCTGCACGGTATCTTTCTTTTCCATGTCGATGTACCACAGGTTGTCGTTGCCGCTGCGGTCGCTGGTAAACAACAACTTTTTACCATCAGGGCTAAACCGTGGATGCGTTTCATACGCCATGCCGGTGGTAACTGGTGTGGCTTTGCCACCTTCAATAGGCATGGTATAAATGTCGCCCATCAAATCGAAAGCAATGGTTTTGCCATCGGGGCTTACATCCACACTCATCCAGGTACCTTCCTGTGTGTTGAACTTGATTTCCCGTTCGGGCTTGAGCGGCAAATCTTTGAATGCCGTGTAAGGCATCGTATCCTTTTTGGTGCTGTCTGCAGCCTGCTCTTGCCAATTATCGGCCGCCATGATGGAAGGCAATGGCTGACCGGCCATCCACCATCCACCTGCAGCCAGTGCCAGCAGTGCAGCAGCAGCGGGAAGTTTGTTTATCATGCAACAACAATGGTTTTAATGAACGACCAATGTAGTGAGGTTTTTGCTGAAAATGATGTGTTACTGATTTTACCATCAGATAAACACTTCACGAAGCGCCATTCACAATTTAAAGCACCGAAATCAGAGCAGCCACTGACTATAAATGTGCATCGTCCAATTGCAGGCACTCGGAGCCCGCAGCACACCATATGCTTACAGCAGGTATCCAGCTATACCTTTAGCCACATCGCAAGGTCATTCCAAACTAATTCCCCAACGTGGTTTTGCAATTTTAGTTTTTCCCAGCAGTGTCCTCTGCCTGAAACATTGTTGAATAGCCAAACCCGTTTACCTATTTCAAGCGCCTGAATTATTTTATTTCGCTTTGTGTGTCAAGAACTCTGGCGGAGGGGAAAGGAACTTAAGAAAAAAATGTTTAGAGACAACCGGCCGCCTGCCATTTCCGATGTAAGGGTAGGAATAAAACAGCAGCTGCTTTTTTGTAGAGTCCCAAAATAACCGATTCTGTATTTTTGTACATATGCGCTTTACCAATCAAATTACCTCAAACAGGTTATCCTTCCACTGTAGACATATCGGCCTCGCACTCATACTATTCATATTGTTTAGTCCTCAGTTGGCGTCGGGTCAGTTCTCCCAAATTTTTGAAGCCAATCCACAGATAGTGGGCCAATTTAGCAGCCTGACCGGCAGCCACTTTGTTTCTCCATCTACCGGCTATATCTGCCATTCCAGCGGTGTGGCATTTACTAGCGACTCCGGCCGTTCTCAACAATTCAATCGCATTTGGCTGAGCAATCTCAATCTGAGCCGCTACCCGGGAGAAAACATCAATCTCACAACGCCGATGAGCTTAAAAGCTATTTACGCCGTTAGCGCAGATATGGTAGTGGCAGTGGGTGACCTAAACTTTAATGCCGCCATTGCTGTATCAACTAATCGGGGGCAAAACTGGCTACTCACTTACTGGCACAGCGCAATTTCAGATGGACTAACCGATGTTTCATTTAGTGGTCAAACGGGCTTTGCAGTAGGGTCGGGCTACTTGCTGCGTACTACCAATGGCGGTATCAATTGGCAGCAGCTTCCCAATCCCAATGGCCAACCGCTTAAGCAAGTAATCTGTTTCGGCAATCAATCTGTATGGGCCGTCACACAGGCAGGACAGTTGTATCGTTCCGCAGATAACGGTGCTTCCTTTGCCCTCGTTACCCAAGCCCCCGCCTTGATTGCCGATATCGCATTTGTAAATCCAAATTTTGGATTTGCCGCTGCCAGCGGACAGCTGTTTCGCACTACTAATACCGGCCTTACCTGGCAGCAGTTAACCACTGACGACACCAGACCCGGCAACTTTGCCGGCCTACGGTTTGCCAGCGAAACAGTTGGATTTACCAACGGGCACATTTCCACCGATTCAGGTCGCCATTGGGAGGAATTGCCCAACGGACCCGACAGAGGCTATAGTTTTGTGGCACCTTCGTTTGTGTGGGCGACTGATGGGATATACAAGCTGTATAAATCAAATACGCTTGCATTTCAAGGCATACCAAACGCCCGTTTTCGAATTGATAGTACTGCACTGGCCAGCGCCAACCAATTACGACTTATTTCTACATCTGACAGGCGATATCAGCATCGCTGGTTTAGAAATGGCCAACTTTTGGCAAACAGCTTCGAGGTTGATTATCAGCGAGATTCCTGTACCGTTACGGATACTTTTCGACTGGAGGTAAGCAACAATGCCGGCAGCCGAAGCCATGAAGTACAAATCAGTTACCGGTTGCAGCAGCCTATCATCAGTAGCTTCTTGCCCACATCTTCAGTAGCAGGTGGTACCGTTACCATTACAGGCACCAATTTACACATGACACGCTCCGTTTCATTTGCCGGCGTTCCGGCCCGGAGTTTCAGCATTCTCAGTTCCACTACCATCACAGCCATCGTAGATACAGGCAGATCAGGCGCTGTTCAAATCAGCAGTCGTTGCGGCATTTCCAGTCGGCCGGGTTTTACGTTTATACCCCCCTCGGGTATGGCTATTTTGCGCATTTATCCTGATAGTGGAAGAATCGGTGACGAGATATTGATTGAAGGATCAAAGTTAAACCTGGCAAAGCGGGTCTTGATTGGCGGAGCAGAAGCGCAACGCTTCAGTATACTGGATAGTACAAAAATACTAGCCGTTGTAGGTAAGGGCCAAACCGGACTCGTTGAAATTCGTTCTGTTTCAGATGCCAGTACGCTTGGAACATTTACGTTTGTTCAGCGACAAGCTCCCCCGAAAATCATTAGCATTTCTCCAACCAAGGGGCTGGTTGGCTCTTTAGTGACTGTAAAACTGGAAGGACTTAGCAATACAAACTCCCTTCGTGCACGATTTGGAAGTTTTCCCGCAAACATTGTCAATGCAAATACAGACAGCATCACCATCGAGGTTCCACCGGGTACCTTGGTTCGAACGATTGCATTGCAAACCGAAAGTGGTGTTATTCATGCGCCAACTCCATTTGAGACCATATTTAATGGCGGAGGTGCAAAAGCACTTGGAACAACCTTTCAAAAGCCAGCCCAATTCTCTAATCTTGTTCCTCGTGGCAAATCCAGTTTGGGCTTCTATGAACAATTTTATTTGCCAGTATTGGTGGATGATTTGGACGGAGATGGTCAGGCTGATATGGTTGCAACTCCGGCACCGAACAGCGGTCATGGGCTTTGGGCGATGAAGCTTCAGATGAAGAATGGAATAATTGAAGAAGTTCAAAAATTACAACTGGCTGGCAATACCGGCAGTTTATTTGCGGCATTAGGCGACTTGAATAACGATGGACTGCCTGAGATTGTTGTTAGTGATAGTGCTGGACTGTTGGTGTACACAAATTTGTCGACAAGGGGTGATATCAAATTCGGATCTCCTGTAAAATTGGTGAGTAAGCTAGTTGCTGACGGAAGCCTTTCCATTCACATTATGGATTTTGACAACGATGGCTTCAATGACATTCAAGTAGGAGTAAGTATAATTAGAAACCTCAGTGCCAATAGCAATGTGATCAAGCTGAGTGAGGTGCCCTACATAATCAACGAGATAGCATCCCTCTACCCTGATTATCCAAGAAATTATCCGCCCGTTGTCGTATGTCGCTCATTAAGTAATCCCTACAAAGGGAAGGCCAGCCTGCTCTTCGGGCTGCCAGGGCAGCGCCAAGACAATCGGATGGTTTTTTTGACAAATGAAAGCGAGCCCGGTATCCTAAAACTTGTACGACAAATTGATCATCCAATACTGCTTGATGCACCCGCAGAAACGTGGGAATCGAATATCAAAAGAATACCATTTATAGAAGATATTGACCGTGACGGAATACCTGATTTACTGCTCAGCGGCTTTAACAATTGGGGAATTCCTTTTGGTCTTGATTATTACAAAGGATACTTTAATCAAAACAAGTGGGAGTTTATGGTTGACCCAATAAAAATTCTAATGAAGGATTCATATGATCAACCATCAGCTTTTTCAGTTTCCATATTTGGGGATGCAATATCAAAAATGGTTGATCTCGATGGAGATGGTGCCAAGGAAGTGTATTTCGGAAATCTTCAGTCGACTCCAATCGTTCTTAGGTTTGAGAAAGACAGTTTGGGAATGATATATGCGAAACAGGAAGAACTGCACCTGAATAGCCATCGTTTTAATTACCGTACCGATTTCTTTTATTTTGATGGTTTGGATGATCTAAATGGGGATGCAAAACCCGATTTGGTTGGCCGTACACGGAGTTACTACTTTTCGGCAGTTCCTGAAAATTATGAGGTAAATGATTACCAATCCATTGCGGTAAGCCTTAACAATCTTGGAAATGAAAATGTCATTCCCATTTGCCCTGCAGAAACAGATATCATTTTAGAATCGCCGCTTAGTGGTAGCCAGTATTTATGGCAGGTTGACACTGGTACTGGCTACATAGCAGCAAAAGACCTAATCGGCATTGAGAATGCCAATACCAAGTTGCTTACTGTAAAACTCATTTCTTCTTCCTGGCGCAAGGCTGTTTTTCGCTGTTTAGTAAACAATGTGCCGGGGAGTGCCTTTAGTATGCGGTTTGAAAACAGTTACCTCCATAATGATACAGCAACGTTGAGCTATGCACACTGGCACAATCCCAATGTGTGGAGTTGTGGTGTGGTACCTAACGAATACACACACGTTGTTATTCCGGCCGGATCAGCGGCAGATATCAAAGAGGGAGATGCCAGCGCTAAATCTATCACCATCAAAAATGGTAGCTCGTTGATTATTCGACAAGGTAGGCGATTAATTACGCAGCAATAGCGGCTACCATGTCTTACCTACTCAAATAAGCGTCTACAAATAATAAGCATAACGTGGTTGGCCATTTCAGCTGGACCGTGATTACTTTACATTCAACGCCTTGAGAATCCTGCTACAAAAAGTAGCAGGATTCTTTTTTTCACGTACGAACAAGACCTGCGTAAAAACATGCATAGAAACCAACAAGGGTAATGGTTAATCCCTATTTTCGGCAGTCAACATTTTTTCTCATTCTAAGCAGTACTCATGGGTCGTTTTCATGGTATTATTGGCATTGTGCTGATTCTCGGCATCGCCTTTCTTTTTTCGAACAATAAAAAGCGCATCAACTTTCGGGTGATTGGCAGTGGCATGCTGTTGCAGGTCATCATCGGCATTCTTGTGTTGCAGGTACCATTTATGACGGCCATGTTTCAAAAGCTTGGGCATGGTATGCAAAAGATTGAAGAGTTTGCCAAGGCCGGTGCCAACTTTGTATATGGCGGCATTGCTACCATTGGGTTTGATGGACAGGCTGCGAATTACAGTGCACCGGGCATGTTTGTGTTTGCATTCAACGTTGTGTCCACCATTATACTTGTAACGGTTATTGTAGCTGTGCTGTATCACCTGCGGGTTATGCAGCGCATTGTATCCATCATTGCCAAGGGCATGAATTTTATTATGCGGGTAAGTGGTGCTGAAGCCTTGAGCAACGTAGCCAGTGCTTTTGTAGGCCAGGTAGAAGCGCAGGTGATGATTCGCCCCTACCTCGCCGGCATGACCCGTAGCGAACTGCTGGCCAGCATGAGTGGTAGCCTGGCTTGTATTGCCGGTGGTATCCTCGTGGTGTATGCCAACATGGGTGCCAAAGCGGGTATGGACCTTGCACCAAAACTGATTACTGCCAGCCTCATGGCGGCACCGGGTGCATTGGTCATTGCCAAAATTGTGTATCCCGAAACGGAAGAAAGCCAAACCATGGGCAAGGTGAAACTGGATGTAAAGAGCCAGTACAGCAACCTGATTGATGCCGTAAGCCATGGCGCCAGCGATGGAATGAAAATTGGCATCAACGTAATTGCCATGCTCATTGGTTTCATTGCCCTCATCACCATGCTCGACTACCTGCTGGTAAGCATTGGCCACCTCATTTCTCCCGATTTCGACCTCAGTCTCAACTATATTTTTGGTAAGCTCTTCACACCATTTGCATGGGCCATGGGTGTGCCTTCGGAAGACGTCACCAATGCGGCTACGTTATTCGGACAGAAACTCACCATCAATGAGTTTGTGGCTTTCAACAACCTCACCACCAAAACCATTCCGTTGGTTACAGAAAAAGGATTACTGATTGTGAGTATTGCCATTTGTGGCTTTG
>JADLHL010000179.1 GCA_020848815.1 Chitinophagaceae bacterium
CCGCTTACCTACAGCAGCTACCTGAGTGGTGCCAAAATGAAAGCCCTCCGCCCCGAGATTGATGCCATGAAAGCCCGCCTCAATGGCGATCAGCAGGCCATCAGCATGGAGCAAATGAAGCTCTTCCGCGAAGCTGGTGTAAACCCGCTGGGTGGTTGTATTCCGGCCCTGTTTCAAATTCCCATCTTCTTTGCGCTGTACAGCTTTTTCAACAGCAATATAGACATGCGGGGCATTCCCTTTTTGTGGGCCAGCGATTTAAGTAGTTATGATTCAGTACTCAATATGGGTTTCACCATTCCTTTTTATGGTGCACATGTAAGCTTGTTTACCATTACAGCTACCATCACCAGTCTGCTCATCAGTATTTACAGTATGAGCACCACGCCCGATACCGGCAACCCCATGATGAAGTACATGCCCTACATCTTCCCGTTCATGATGTTGTTCATCTTCAATAAGCTGCCCTCGGCCCTTACCTGGTACTATACCGTGTCCAACGTTATTACCCTCATTTTGCAATTTGTGATTCAGAATTATGTCATCAATCACGATAAAATTTTGGCACAAATAGCCGCCAATAAGGCCAAGCCCAAAAAGCAATCGAAGTGGCAGGAACGCTTAGCCAGCATGCAGGAAGCACAGCAGAAAATGGAAGAAATGAAGAAAAAACAGGGTAAAAAATAAACCTGTTCTACAAATAGAAAAGCCGCAGCGGGTAGTATACTTGCTGCGGCTTTTTCTTGATAGCATGTTAATTGGCAAGATGCCGTTTTACATTTTCCCTAATTTGCTGTCTACTTGTATAAATACTATTCATGAAAAAGTACCTGACCTTGGGATTGGCTCTGATGTGTACACAAATACTGTGGGCGCAAAAAGTAATGACCGAAGGCATTGTTCAATATTCCGTATCGGTATTGAAGGGTGGCGATAATCCTTCGGTAGCCAGTGCTTTCAACGGCGCTACGCAAACTTTATTTTTAAAATCAAACAAAGCCAAACTCGATTTTAAAAGCCCGCTCCGCAACCAAAGCACGGTGTACGATGCACAAACGGGCAATGGGTTCATCATTAAGCAAAGCGGTAGCGAAAAATACCTGCTGGAACTGGTGGGTGCCAACTGGAAAAAATACCACAAAAGGTATGATGGCATTGTATTTACCAAAGAAGAAACGCTGAAACAAATAGCCGGATACACCTGTAAAAAAGCTACCGGTAAAATGGCCGATGGCAGCGAAGTGGTTGCCTATTATTGCACCGACCTTACCATGATGGCCCACGGCTACGACCCACTGTTTGGCAGCCTGCCGGGGCTGGTGTTGGAATATGAAATCACCAATCCCAATGGTGTTACGGTTAGCTATCAGGCCCAAAGTGTACAAATGACCATGGTAAATGCCGCACAATTTGAAATGCCCAAGTCAGGGGTAAAAGTGCTGACATTTGAACAGTAATTCAATTCTCTGCCCAGCATAAAAAAAGACCGCAACAGCGGTCTTTTTAATTTCTTATAGGTTCTGGTGTTTTAAACTTGGGCACCGAAACCTTATGTTGATAAGGATAAATAAATGTTGTGTTCCCTCTTTGGTAAGTAATAATCGACTGGAGCGTAGTTGATTGCGGCGTTTTAATTACCTGATTGAAACTGCCTTTGTACTGCACTCCGGGCTGAAGGGTGAACTGGCGCTGGAAGTTTGTTTTTGTATCAAACGTCTTGAATTTCAATACATAGCCTTTTTTCTCTTTGCTTCCACCCTTGGCAGCATACAAATGAAACTGACAGCAAACAGCCATGCCCAACAGTAAAACTGCTGAGAGTGCAAAGCTGCTGGTGATATTTAGTTTCAGGCGCATTTCGGCAAAAGTAAGTGAAAAGTTAGCAATATGTCAATTAACATAACGTCGCCTTGTTACAATTGTTGTGAGAAAGTGGATAAAACTGAAATTGAGCCGCTAATAATTATAGAGGCTTACGTGTAGCTTTAAGTAACTTACTTCAACCCCTATGGCCAATTTTTCCAGCCGTCGAGAACGAGAAGAAATGCAGGAACTGCTGAAGGCATACAACAACCTGAAGCTGGGCCGGGCTGCCTCATTTTTAGAGGAGGAGGATTTCGAACGCATCATCAATTATTTCGACGACCAGGAAAATGTACCCGCAGCGCTGGAAGCCGCCAGCATTGGCCTCGAACATTTTCCTTTTGCCGCACCGCTCATGTTTCGCAAGGCCGATTTTCTGATAGCCGAGCAGCGGGTGGAAGAAGCACTGGAAGTGCTGGAAAAAGCGGAGTTGTACGATGCCAACGACATCTCTTTGTACATATTGAAAACAGATGCGTATCTGGCACTGGAGCAGCCCGAAAAAGCAGCCCGATTGCTGGAGGAAAGTCTGGCATTATTCAGCGGCGAAGAACGTATTGAATTGTTGTTTGAACTGGCTGATGTGTACGATGATTATGAAGATTTTCAAAAGGTGTTCGACTGTTTGAAGTTGATACTCGAAGAGGATCCGAACAATGAAGAAGCCCTGCTGAAAATTTGCTTTTGGGCCGACTTTACCGGCCGCAGCGAAGAAAGTATTCGCCTGCACCAATGGATTACCGATGAGCATCCTTTTAATGAACTGGCATGGTTCAATCTGGCTGCAGCCTTTCAGGGGTTAAAACTCTACGAAAAAGCCATTGATGCTTATCAATATGCTTTGGCTATTGATGATAAACTGGACATTGCTTATCGCAATATGGGCGATGCCTACATCCGCATTCGCAAATACAAGGATGCCATTGAGAGTTTAGAAAAAGTGCTGGAGCTAAGCAGACCTGAAGATGTAATTTATGAAGCCATCGGCCACTGCTACCACAAGCTCGGCAACTTTCCACTGGCCCGTTTCAACTATCGCAAAGCCAGTCACATCAATGCCGATGATACCCGCATTCACTACAAAATAGCCATCACTTATTACCGCGAATCGAAGTTTGATAAAGCCATCCGGCAAATGGATTCGGTGATGCGTATTCATCGCAACCAGCCCGATTTTAATCTGCTGCTGGGCGATTGCTATTTGCAACTTGATAAGCTGAAAGAAGCGGCGCAACACTATGCAGCCGTAGTAAAAGCCAAACCCAAAAACCTGCGTGGTCAGGAGGCATTAATTGGTGTGTTGCTGCAGGGAGAATTTTTTGAAGAAGCACTGACACAAAGCCGGGCGGCCTATGAATTAACGAAGGGCAATGCACAGTTTTTATACAGTGCCAGTGCGGCGCTTTTTGGTTTGGGTAAAACAAAAGAAGCCCTGCTTGAATTAGAAAACGCTTTATCCGTTCACCCACAGGGGTTTAAAAAAATGACCGATCTGGTGCCGGGTTTATTGCAAATGAATAAGGTGATAGATCTGGCAAATACCTATCTCAAGAAAAAAGGGAAACGCTAAACGGGGATACCTTTGAAGCGCATTTTTCTTGCGTTCGGGCAGTCATTGCTGTGTGTATAAACCCTGATGATTGTCATGCGGCCGCACCCCGTTTTTGGCTTAGGTTTGCAGCCGTTCAAATTAAAACAACCAGTATGAATTTTACCCTTTCACAAATGCCCGACCGGTTTGTTAAACCACGCATTGGCGGCATCACCATGGTCATGGATAAGGGCCTGAGCATAGAAGAAGTGAAAAACTTTATGAGTGTTGCCTATCCGCATGTAGATGTGGTGAAACTCGGTTTTGGCACTTCATACGTAACACCTGATTTGCGCAAGAAAATTGAAACCTATAAGTCTTACGATATCCCTGTTTACTTTGGTGGTACACTCTTCGAAGCATTTGCCATTCGCAATCAGTTCGAAGATTATATTTCAGTCATTAAAGATTATGGTATCGATTGGATTGAAGTTTCTGATGGTAGCATTACCATTCCGCATGCTGAAAAATGCGGTTACATAGAAAAGCTCACCAAGCATGGCAAAGTGCTGAGCGAAGTGGGTAGCAAAGATGCTGCTCATATCATTCCTCCGTACAAGTGGATTGAACTGATGCGGGCCGAACTCGAAGCTGGCAGCAGCTATGTAATTGCTGAAGCCCGTGAGGCTGGTAACGTAGGCATTTACCGCGGCAGTGGCGAAGTACGTGAAGGTTTGGTGCAGGAAATTTTGACACAGATTCCTGCCGAAAAAATCATTTGGGAAGCGCCGCAAAAAGCACAGCAATTATACTTCCTCGAACTTATTGGCTGCAACGTAAACCTCGGCAATATTGCGCCTTCTGAAGTGATTCCTTTGGAAGCCATGCGGATTGGTTTGCGGGGCGATACTTTTAACCTCTACCTCGATAAGGAAAAAGCCTGATGCGCCTGTTCGGACTAATTGGTTATCCACTGTCACATTCCTTCTCCAAAAATTATTTCACCCGCAAGTTTGAAATAGAAAATCGGGAGGATTGCCGGTACGAATTGTTTCCCATTTCCAGCATTAATCAGCTTCCCGGGTTGTTGCAAAACCACCCGGAGCTGGTGGGCCTGAATGTAACCATACCGTACAAGCAGGAAGTGCTGCAATACCTGCACGATACCAGTGGATTGCCCGCTGCTTTGCAGGCTTGCAACTGCATTCGCATACGGCAAGGCAGGCTGGAAGGTTTTAATACTGATTACATCGGATTTGAAAATAGTTTGCAGCCTTTGCTGCAACAGCAGCACACTAAGGCATTGGTATTGGGCAATGGTGGTGCATCAAAAGCGGTGATGTATGTGCTGAGCAAATTGGGTATTGCTTACGAAGTAGTGAGCCGCAAATTGCATGATGGATCTACACTCACTTACGACCAGCTGACGCCTGAAGTAGTGCATTCACATCCGCTCATCATCAATACAACACCGTTGGGTACATACCCGAATGTGTTGGAAAAGCCTGTGATTCCTTACGATGCGGTGGGTGCAAACCATTTATTGTACGATTTGGTGTACAACCCCGAGCAAACGCAGTTTATGAAAGAAGGAGCCATTCGTGGTGCTGCTACCAAAAATGGCTACGACATGCTCGTAGGTCAGGCAGAAGCTGCCTGGCGCATTTGGAATGAACCATAATGCCTTGAAGTAAAAAAATTAACCAATCAATCTGTCCTTCAGTTCCGCGGAAATGGGGGCCATTTTTTGTGCCTGAAAATCAAACAGCACCATACCTGTTTTGCCCAGTGCAGCAATCTTCGGCTGGCCATTGCGCTGCACGGTAAGGCGGTAATACACATCAAAACCAACACTGGAGAAATCGTCGAGACCGACTTCAACTTTTACTACATCGCCATATTTTAATTGCGCCTTGTATTCTACGCCGGCATCGGCCATGATCAGTCCAAATCCTTCCACATTCATTTCGGTAAAGCCTCTCGACATGAGGTACAACATCCTTGCGTCGTGCATAATAGACAGGAAGGAATCGTTGCCTACATGGTCGGCATAGTTGAGGTCGCTGATGCGAACGGGTATGTCAATGTTGAAGCTGTATTGATCGAGTTGTGGAATTTTAATACGTGGCATAACAGGCAATTACAGATGAGCTAAAAATTCGAACAATTTGGCCACGGCTTTTGCACGGTGGCTGTACTGGTTTTTTTCTTCCAAGGTCATTTGCGCAAAGCTGCGGGTTTCACCATCGGGCACAAATACAGGGTCGTAACCAAAGCCGCCGGAGCCTTGAACTGCTGTAGTGATTTGTCCTTCACAAATGCCTTCAAACAAATGTTCTTCGCCTTTCCAGCGGAGTGAAATAACGGTACGAAAACGGGCTTTTCTGTTGGCTTCACCTTGCAGCTGTTGCAGCAGCAGGGCCACATTATCCGCAAAGCTGGCTTTTTCGCCGGCATAGCGGGCACTGCGAACGCCTGGTGCACCATGCAGTGCATCAACTTCCAGTCCGGTGTCTTCGCTAAAACAATCTTTTCCAGTGAGGGCCAGTATCACCCCCGACTTTTCGCTGGCATTGCCTTCGAGTGTGTCGTGCGGTTCCGGAATGTCTTGCACAATGCCTGCTTCCTTCAGCGAAAGCACTTGTATACCAAAGGGAATGGCCTGTTGAATTTCGGCTACTTTATGGGCATTGTTGGTGGCGAAAATGAGTTGCATGAAAACGGCTGGTTCTTTAAAATGACTGCTGAAAATTTACAAAACAATATTTGAGGTAACGGGAGTAACGTTTACAGGTTTATGTAATGTCTCAAGTCTTTTCATTCGTTATCCAAAAATCTTTTTCAAAGCCATCCACAATTGTTTTTTCAGTTCTACTTGTGCGGGGCTGTTGCCGTTTATTTCCGCCAGTGAAGGCGCATACAAAAAGCGGCAATCATCCCATGGCTGCACCTGAAAGTAGGGAATGCGCATGGGTACACCAATGCTCACCGGCTCCACCCCAAAATACAAGGCCACTTTGGCGGGTAGCTGTGCTTTCAGTTCGGGGTAGGCTACCTGCTTGCCATGGGTGTTGAGGATGGCAATATGATCCATGCTTAGTTTCACAGAGGCAATTACTTTTTGCAAAAACTCCAGGTCGGCGTCTTTGCAATGCACAGCATTTGGCTCGTTCAGTATCAGCAATACCTGCTGCTTAAAATTGCCCAGCACGGCATGCGGCGGCAATGATAAGGATGCGGATGCTGCCTCAACGGGCGTTGGCTCCGGCTCAGCAACAGGCATAGCAATAGCCACAGGAGCAGGTTTTGGTTCCTCGGGTGTTGGAGCGGCTGCTGGCGCTGGCGGCACAGGCATCACAGGCTTTTGTGCGGGGGCTGCAGGCGGTGGTGCTACTGCGGTTGTTGCGCCGGCACGGGCTAGGGGCTGGTAATCGCCTTCTATCGAAACCAGGTGCTGACCAAACATGTCGGCCAGTATCATATCTGGCAATCGGATGGCTTGAAATTCACTCTTTGACTCACTCATGACGGCTGGTTGGTAGGCATTTTGTTTCTTTGCCAAAAATAAACGCTGAAAGATGATTGCTGCATTAGATGTAAAAGTAACCCTTGCTGAGAAAAGCAAACTCGAAGGTTTGAGTCTGGAAAAAATTCCCTTTGGCCGGATGTTTACCGACCATATGCTTATCGTTCATTATGAAAATGGTAGCTGGCAGCAGCCCGAAATCAAACCCTATCAGTCTATTTCCATCGACCCCAGCAACGCGGCGTTGCATTATGGTCAGTCCATTTTTGAAGGTATCAAAGCCTATCCGCTGCCCGGTGGCGAAGTGGCTATTTTTCGCCCCATGGACAACTTTCACCGCTTCAACATCAGTGCCGAAAGAATGCAAATGCCCACCGTACCCGAAGAAATTTTCATCGAAGGCATGCGTCAGCTGATTGAGATTGACAAAGCTTGGGTACCTCAGTATCCTGAGCATGCGTTGTACATCCGCCCGTTCATGTTTGCCAGCGACGATGCCATTGGCGTACGCCCATCTGAGAAGTATACGTTCATGATTATCCTGAGCCCCACCGGGCCATACTTTACCGCCCCCATGCGTATATATGTGGAAGAACATTTTGTACGTGCAGTACCCGGTGGTGTAGGCTATGCCAAAACAGCCGGCAACTACGCCGCTTCTATGTATCCTACAGCTAAAGCCCGTGCCAAAGGCTACGACCAGGTGCTGTGGACGGATGCACTCGAACACCGCTACGTGCAGGAAATCGGGGTAATGAATGTGTTCTTTATCGTAAATGGCAAAGCCCTTACGCCAAGCCTGGAAGCCGGTACTATTTTGGCCGGTGTAACCCGCAACAGTGTGATGACCGTGCTGAAAGAAATGGGCGTGGAAGTAGAAGAACGACCCATTGCCATTGAAGAATTATTGGAAGCCTATCAGGCGGGCCAACTCACCGAAGTATTTGGTGCCGGTACTGCTGCTACTATCAGTCAGATAAAAGAACTGCGCTACAAAGAAACCGACATGTTTTTCAATCCGGAAGCTGCACCTGTGGCAACTGCAGTACTCCAAAAGTTGAACGCCATCCGCTACGGCCACGAAGCCGATGCACACGGCTGGATGTTTGCTGTGTAGTCATTTTTAGCTATAAAAAAATCCGTTTTGCTATCACAGGCAAAACGGATTTTTTTATAGAGTAAACCCAACCACAAGGATTGATTTTTTTACAGCAAAAACGAAACCGGATAAATGATGTATTCCAGAAAAAACAACAACCAGAAAAACATGTAAAAACTTTTGATGGCTGTTTCGTTGTTCAAAGACAGCCTCGACGCTCTGGCAATGAACACAACACAAAGCACAACATGCGACAGAGAAAAGAAAGCAGTTTGCACCGGCATGTGCAATACCAACGGGCTGGCTGCTACCAGTAAGTATGATATGCTCACCACTGCTACCCCTAGCCAAAGAGCGGTATTTCTGCTCATGCTTACGGCCAGTGTTTTAAATGCAAATTGGGCATCGCCTGCTGTGTCTGGTATGTCTTTAAACCAGGCAATGCCAAAACTAAACCCCACCACAAACAAAGCCAGCGGCCAAACGGCATCTGGTATATGCCAGCTACCAGAAATTTGCTGAGTGAAATGAGCTGCCATGCCCAGGTTTACCAGCAATCCACGTACCGTTACAATCGCTATGGCAGCAGGCAGGTGATGTCGTTTTAGTTTTAGTGGAGGTAATGAATACGCTGCACCAATAAGGTTGATCAACAGTATCAGCAGGAAAAATGACCATCCCAAAAGGAAAGCTGTACCCAAACTAATGAATAAGCTCATCCAAACTGCCAGCTTTGCCTGCAACAAAGAAATGGTGCCAGCAGCCAATGGCAGCCATGGCTTGTTGATGCGGTCTACTTCGATATCCTGCCACTGGTTTAAACCCACAATAAACACATTGCAGGCAAGAGCACTCAGTAAAGTAAGCAGGTAGTCATTGGCATGTTGCTGCATGAATGCGTAAGTGCCAGTTGGCGAACCAGCAAGAATGGCGCAGCTAATTGTGTACAGTGCAGTGATACTGAAAAATGAACCAATAATGGTATGTGGCCTGCTGAATGCCCACCAGGCTTTTGCTGTTGTAATCATATGTTCGGTTGGCCGGTTAATATAGATACTTTCTGCCACCATGGTCCTTTTTGCACAAATGACACTGAATAATTTTGGGTAGATGTTTCATTTACCAACGCTATAAAACGCTTGGCAGAAATGGACCGAAAAACAGACATCCAGCCATCCCAGGTAATGGTGAAAAGATTGATGGGAATAAGATAAGTGAATAGCAGACGCTTGAGCTGAAAGGGATGTACAAACGGGGTAAACAGCAGCTGCCCGAGAGTTGTAGCCAAAGTAATGGCCAAGAAATTAATGAGTGAAGGATGTGTAATTTCTGCAAAAACAAATGGCCGGTTTGTGCGGCTGATGGTTGCTATAATCAACTGCCTTTCTTGCTGCGAAAAATGGTGCAATGCATTAAACATAGTGACCAGCCCGTTGCCGGGAATGGCATCTTTCAAAATGTCGATGCTGGCAAATGTTACTACCGTATTTGGTGTCGCAATTGATATGGGTTGCAAATATTTATCGGTAAGGAAAATGGTATCAGCAAAGAATTGTTTACTCAATAAAAATTGTACCGGCCCGGCTGCTCCTGTACAGCAGTCTGTCCATGCTGTCAGATTGTTTTGTTCTTTCATCGTTGCCAGTATGGGTAGTACAGGGGTGTACAAAGCAAACTTTGCAGCTATAAACGATATGTATTCCATTTGATACCGGCGCAGCCAGATAGGGAACCAACTGTGGTCTTCTAATTCGAGTGACATGTAATAAGGAAGATAACTATTTTGTGCTCACCAATCTTGATGATTTACTTATTGCATCCATGAATACACCCGCTGTTGTAATACTGCTGTTGGTTATTGGCGTTACACTATTTATTAGTGAAAACATGGCCAAAGCCAAGTGGATGCCGGTAGTGCTGGCTCGAAAAATTGTACACATTGTGGCTGTAACAGCGGTAGCTGTGTCGCCGGCTTTTTTTGCCAACCAATGGTTGCTGGCTGCAATAGTAGCGGGGTTTACCGGGTTGTTATGTTGGGCTGTGGCAACCAATAAACTAGCCATTGATGAAAGCCGAAGCAGAAAAAGCTGGGGCATTGTGCTTTTTCCTATCGCATTTTTATTGCTGCTGGCTTTTTTCGGAAGGTCAAAACCTTGGCTGGTTATTTATCCGATGCTGGTGCTTGCCTGGGCCGATGCTGCCGCAGCCATTGTTGGAGAAACCTTTGCCAAGCGGTATTTCTCTCTTACCGGCGACAGAAAATCGTTGGTGGGCAGTGCTACTTTCTTCATCACCTCTTTTTTACTGTTATGGCTGCTGCCATATTCATTGTCCCTTTTTCATCCTGTTTTTCAATGGCCTCAGCCTTCGCATTTTGGCTATACATGGCTTGTATTATTAACTTTCGTTGCCATCGTTGCTGCTGCAGCTGAGGCTTTGGGGAGCGGCGGGCTCGATAACCTGCTGGTACCCTTATTTGTGGCCTGGGGTATGGAAGTGATGATTCTGCCAGATGGTTTGGCTGGTTGTGTGATGGCCATTGTATTGGTCATACTCTTTGGGGTGCTGGCTTTTCGTAAAAAGTGGCTCGATGCTGGCGGTGCTGTTGCTGCTGCATTGCTCGGTGTAGTTTTATGGGTGGCCGGAGGAATGGTCGTTGTCATCCCCGTGTTGTTATTCTTCTTTTCGGGCAGCTTGCTGGGCAAATTGCCCCGCAAGGCAATCAGCGATGCAAAGCACAATAAACCAAGAGATTGGGCACAGGTGGCTGCCAATGGTGGTCTGGGCGGTGTTTTGATCATGGCGGATACGTTTTTTCCAAGCCATACTTTATTGATGGCCTATTTTGTTGCTGTTGCTGTCTGTACTGCAGATACATGGAGTAGCGAAATTGGTCAATGGGCCGGGGGTAAAGTGGTGGATATAGTGCGCTGTACTCCCTTGCAAGCTGGTTTGTCGGGCGGTATTAGCTGGCAAGGAACAGTTGGAGGATTAATGGGTGCAACGCCTATCGGGTTGGCCTGCTATTGGATGGCAGAATTCAATGGCACTCAAGTTGCGATCATAATTGCATTCGGTTTTACAGGTATGCTGGCAGATAGTGTACTGGGCAGCATCTTTCAGGGGCGCTTCCTGCTTGCCAACGGTACGCTTACAGAAGACAGGTCCTTAGCAAACGGAAAAGCACCCCAAAAAGGCTGGCGTTGGATGACCAACGACACCGTCAATTGGCTCAGCAACCTGCTGATGGTTGCTGCCTATCTCATTTTCTGTTGGTAAAAAAGCTGATTTTTGCAGCCGGCAAAGCGTCAGGCCAGCCAGAAAACATGGAATTGACAGGGTTTTTCCACCGTAGCAACACCTAATCTTAGTAAAATCTCATTTTTCTTTGTTTTTCTTTTTGGAATTAACTGCTCCACACTTACCTTTGCCGTCCAATTTTAAAAAGCATCGAATGCCTACTATTCAACAACTGGTACGCAAGGGTAGAGAAGTAATTAAAGCCAAGAGCAAGAGCCGTGCACTGGATGCATGCCCTCAGCGTCGTGGTGTTTGTACCCGTGTATATACAACAACGCCGAAGAAACCAAACTCCGCACTTCGTAAAGTAGCGAAGGTTCGTTTGACCAACAAGATTGAAGTGATTGCCTACATCCCCGGTGAAGGCCACAACCTGCAAGAGCACAGTATTGTACTCATCCGTGGTGGTCGTGTAAAAGACCTGCCAGGTGTACGTTACCACATCGTTCGTGGTAGCCTCGATACTGCCGGTGTAAAAGACCGTAAGCAGAGCCGCTCTAAGTATGGTACCAAGAAAGAGAAGGCTAAGAAATAATTTCTATCAAGATTTCAACTGATCATATATCATGAGGAAAGCGCAAGCCAAAAAGTTGCCACTGGCACCAGATCCAAAATTCAACGACAAACTGGTAACCCGTTTTGTCAACAACCTGATGTGGGAAGGTAAGAAGAGCACTGCTCTGACTATTTTCTACGATTCTTTGGAAAAAGTAGCCAAAATAACCGGTGAAGACGGATACGAAATTTGGAAAAAAGCATTGACCAACGTTACGCCTGCTGTTGAAGTTCGCAGCCGTCGTATCGGTGGTGCTACCTTCCAGATTCCTGCCGAAGTTCGCCCCGACCGTAAAATCAGCCTGAGCATCAAGTGGCTCGTTCGCTACAGCCGTGAGCGTAACGGTCGCAGCATGGCCGACAAACTGGCTAACGAAATCGTTGCTGCCAGCAAAGGTGAAGGCGCTGCCTTCAAAAAGAAAGAAGATACACACCGTATGGCCGAAGCCAACAAGGCTTTCAGTCACTTCCGTGTATAACCTTTCCTCCGCTTTTAAAATTGGTTTTTTAGAGGTGAATAAAAAGGTCCCGCCCCTTTGGGTGCGGGATTTTTTGCATATGTACCTCATCGCAATGCAAGTTGCTTGTATTTTGGTAGGCTGCTGCTTTTGCAAGAACTTGGCAGCATGAACCATACAGTTACAGGCAATCTGGTGGACATTGCCCGCCGTTCCATTTTCCCCGCCAATATACATATTGCTGAAGGCTGCATTGCCAGCATTGAGCCCTTGGGTGAAGCTATCCATCCATCGCTGCCTTTTATTACGCCCGGCTTTGTAGACGCTCATGTGCATGTAGAAAGCAGTATGCTCATTCCGTCGGAGTTTGCCCGTTTGGCCGTGGTGCATGGCACTGTGTCTACCATCAGCGACCCGCATGAAATAGCCAATGTATGCGGCATGGAAGGCGTGGAATACATGATTGAGAATGGAAAGACGGTGCCTTTCAAATTCAACTTTGGTGCCCCCAGCTGTGTGCCTGCCACCATATTTGAAACAGCCGGTGCTGCACTCAATGCTAAAGATGTGGCGGCTCTTTTACAACGGCCAGAAATAAAATACCTGAGTGAGATGATGAACTTCCCGGGTGTATTGTACAAAGACCCGGAAGTTATGGAAAAGATTGCAGCTGCACATGCGTTGGGCAAACCCGTAGACGGACATGCGCCCGGCCTGCGTGGCGATGCGGCCCAGCAATACATTGATGCAGGTATAAGCACCGACCATGAATGTTTTACACTGGAAGAAGCCCTCGATAAACTGCAGCGGGGCATGAAAATTTTGATTCGTGAAGGAAGTGCTGCGAAAAACTTTGAGGCTCTCATTCCGCTGTTGCCGGAGTGGTATGCCCAAATGATGTTTTGCAGCGATGATAAACATCCTGATAGTTTGGTGCTTGGCCACATCAACCATTTGTGTGCCCGTGCTGTAGCGCTGGGCATGGATGTATTCAATGTATTACAAGTAGCATGCGTTAATCCGGTGCAGCACTATAAACTCGATGTGGGTTTATTGCAGCCTGGTGATCCGGCAGATTTTATTGTACTGAAAAACCTGCAGCAATTTGAAGTAGCAGCCACCTACATCAATGGTGAACTGGTGGCCAGCAATGGTGTATCGCATATTCAGCCACAAGCATGGCATGTCATCAATCACTTTGATTGTGCTCCGACAACAGCTGCCGACTTTTCTTACCCACACCATAAATGGGGTGAAGAAGAAAATTTTGAACAGGTATATGCCATTGAAGCATTAGATGGACAACTCATCACCAATAAGTTGACGTTACCTATCACCGATTTTCCGGTGCACAGTGATGCCATGCATGCATCGGTAGAGAATGACCTGTTGAAAATTGTGGTTGTCAATCGTTATCATCAGGCACCCATTGCCAAATCTTTTATCCGAAATGTGGGGCTGAAAACCGGCGCCATTGCCAGTAGTGTAGCCCACGATAGCCACAACATTGTAGCCGTAGGTGTGGATGATGAAAGCCTGAGTGCCGCAGTGAATTTGGTGATTGCTGCACAGGGTGGCGTAGCTGCTTGTGGCAAAGGGCAACAGCATGTGTTGGGCCTGCCGGTTGCCGGCCTTATGACCAATGAAGATGGTTATGCAGTGGCTGAAAAATACACCGCCATCGATCAGTTTGTAAAGCAGGAGCTGGGTTCCACTTTGGCTTCACCGTTTATGACATTGTCTTTTATGGCGCTGCTGGTAATACCGCACCTCAAGCTGAGCGACAAAGGCCTCTTCAATGGTGATAGTTTCTCCTTTGTGTAGCAGGGCTTGCATTTGGCATTTGAATCGATTACCTTATCGATTCAAATCACTCCCACATGACTAATAATTTCTACCTGGCACTCTCAGCTATACTGCTGCTGCCATTGCTACCTGCTTTTATCATTTATAAGTTTTTGCCCGAAAGCGAAACCAATGTAGAGGGGCCTTACAAAAAACTCAACCTGAAATTGAAAGGCGCTTTTGCAGGCTACTTTTTATTGGTGCTCATCGGCCTTGGGTTGCAGTATTTCATTTTGGGCAATGAGCAAACCAAACAACTGGAAGCATTGACGGCACAAGTAAAAGAACAAGATTCCGCAATAGCGGTGATGAAAAGTCAGCTGGCCAAATCGCCGGTGATAGACTGGCATGTAAAAGGCGTAGTGATGCCCGGTGAAAAAGAAGGCACCCGTTTCTTTTTTGATGATGGCACCACCACCAAAAATCCCGACGGCAGTTTTGAATTGATTAAAAGAAGCGTGGCCACACAAGGCTCGGCCAAACCACCCAAATGGATTTGTGTGTACAATCCCATCACAGGCTACAGAGTGGTGAGCCTTAACAGAGAAGTGAACCATCCTGACATTGCAGCTTTTGATGTGCAGTTCAACGAAGACAATCACGAAATCGTTATCCGCAAACCCATCGACATCAACAGCGCCGAAAAAGATTCGGTCGTCGCTGTGGCTGGTTTTTTGGAAAAAAATCCGCAGTTGAAACAACAGGTTGAAACGAGTAATCCGCAGCTGCTCATCAAAGCCGACAAGCTAAAAGTAGAGCAGCAGAAAATCAAATTCAATCACTTGGTAAAACCTGCGAAACCAGCTACGTTAATCACGAATCAATAATGTAACGTGCATCAAGTTATGCTTCCTGCCCCACCCAAACCGCACCGCCAATGCTGCTACGGCTGGCACCGGTTACAGTGTGCATCACAGTGTTTTCTTCCCGCCAGCGGAGTACTCCCAATAATGCCATCACCAGCGCCTCTTTGTAGTTAACCAAACCAACTTCGGGTACAATCACTTCTATCTGCATCACTTGTAAGCTCTGGCGTAGTCGTTCTATCAAAAAGTTGTTGAAAGCACCGCCGCCAGTCACCAATAGTTTTCTGGGTTGATCTGCAGACAACTTTGGTATGACTTTACCCAGGCTGCGGGTAGTTTGTATGCAAATATGCTCCACCATAGTGCGGAGTGCATCTTGCACCGAAAGGTTGGCATCTTTCAGCAATGGATAAATAACATCGGTGCCAAACTGGTTGGCCAGTGATTTGGGAAACGGTTGACTGTAATAGGGCTGCTGATTCATTTTGGCCAGCACTTCATCCCGCACAAAACCTTTGGCGGCCAATGCACCGCCTGCATCGTACGCCTGCCCAGTTTGTGCAGCAAATAAGTTAAGCACCCGGTTGGCCGGGCAAATGTCGAAGGCAACATAGCTATCGCCCACATTGGCCGAGAGGTTAGCAATGCCCCCTATGTTGAGGAGCAAGGGATACTCTGCCAGCAGTAATTTTTCGCCCATAGGTACAATGGGAGCACCTTGTCCGCCGAGGGCTACATCCATGGCCCGGAGGTCGCTTACCACATTGATGCCGGTGGTAGCTGCAATTGCCGCACCATCGCCAAGCTGTGCCGTCATGCGGTGCTGTGGCTCATGAAAAGTGGTGTGCCCATGGCTGGCAATGAGCTGTACCTGATGTTGCAGCTGATGCGTTTCTATAAAAGCATTGACTTGTTCGCCGAGGTAATGGCCATATTCGGTATGCAGGCGCAAGTAATCGGCTGCATTGAGGTCGGTGGCATGGCGCAGTTTGTGGGTCCATGTTTCGCTATACGGCATGCATGCTGAAGCTTTTATCTGGTAGCTCCACTTACCCCGGATTTCATCCAGCTCCGCAAAAACAATATCTAATCCGTCGAGGCTACTGCCGCTCATTAAACCGATGACTCTGTAAAACATATTTCAATTTTCGGCCCGAAAGTTCGGACAGATAATTGATATTTGATTTTGATAAATGCAACCGCAATACCTGCAGGCTTTTGCAGGCCGGAGAAACCCTTTTTTGCGGTAGCTACATTACTTTTTATTTACAATAGATAGCAGCAGATGGTCATTAATTTGAGTGAGCAAAATAGCCTGGTAAATACCTGGGTGGCAGAGTTGAGAGATGTAACCGTACAAACGGACAGGATGCGTTTCCGGCGCAACCTGCAGCGCATTGCCGAAATAGCCGCTTACGAAATCTCCAAATCACTCGATTGGGAAACCTATGATGTAGAAACGCCGCTGGGAAGCAGCCCTGCTATCCGTTTGAAAAAACAACCTGTGCTGGCCACTATTCTTCGTGCCGGCTTGCCCATGCACGAAGGCTTGCTCAATTATTTCGACAAGGCCGACAATGCTTTTATTTCTGCCTACCGCAAGCATCACCGCGATGGTTCTTTCGAAATAAAACTCGAGTACGTAAGCTGCCCCGATTTGGATGGTAAAGTGCTCATTATAGCTGACCCCATGCTGGCCACAGGAGCTTCGTTGGTAAAAACCATTGAAGAACTGGTGGGCGAAGGCTCGCCTGCACAAATACATATTGTATGTGCCATTGCCTGCAGTGTGGGCATCGAGTATGTACACAGAAACGCCCCCAACGTAAAAATCTGGTGTGGTGATATTGATGATGAGCTGACGGCCAAGGGCTACATCGTACCAGGCTTGGGCGATGCGGGTGATTTGGCATACGGTCCGAAAACACAGCAGTAGTCGTCGCTTTATTTGTTAAACATCGCATTTGTTGCGGCTGCAATGCAACGTATCCATAAATTAGTGCTGTCTGCTGATTATATTATGCGCATTCTCACCACCATCATACTGCTCTTTACCCTTCAGGCAACGCATGCACAGGATCCTCGTTTCAGTCAGTTTTTTGCATCTCCGCTATCGCTGAACCCTGCACTTACTGGCCGTTTTGATGGTAGCATGCGGGTGGCAGGAAACTATCGCAATCAGTGGCCTACAATTAATAATGCATTTACCACCTACACCGTAAGTGTGGATGCTCCCATTCTTACCGGCCGTTTGCCAGAGATAGACCGGCTGGCCATTGGCGGTATGGCTTTTGCCGACGAGCAAGCAGATGGTGTGTTGAAAAATACCTATTACTCACTCAGCCTAGCGTATCACAAAGGGCTCGATGAAGATGGTTTCCATTCGGTAACGGTAGGCTTTCAGGGTACCTACGCACAAAAGCGGTTAAACACAGCAAACCTGAAGTTTGAAGACCAGTTGCGTAGCGATGGTTTCACGGGTATTACCAATGAAATTTTCAATCCGCAAAACCTCAACATCAATTATTTCGGTTTGAATACCGGTGTACTGTTCAGTGGTGTATTTGATGGCAACATGAACTATTACGCCGGCGCTTCTTTGTACCATATCAACCGACCCAAAGAGTCGTTTCGGGGTGCCAATTTCGATTTGCAGCACCGCTACACATTGCATGGTGGTTTGTATTGGCCATTGGCGAGTGGTACTGCTACTGTGTACACATCTGCTTTGTACCAAAGCCAGGCGGGTGCCCGTGAAGCAGTGTTGGGTGCAGCTGTTGGTTTCAATTTGAATAATGATATTGATTACCGCCCCACCACCTTTTATGCAGGTAGCTGGTATCGCTTTGGCGATGCCTTGATTCCCTACATAGGATTAGAATTTGGTAACTGGCGTTTTGGCGCTTCTTATGATGTCAATACATCTTCCTTAAAATCGGCCAGCAACAGCCGGGGCGGCTTCGAAATCTCGCTGATTTACATCCATAAAAAAGATGGTTCCATCGGCATCAACTGTCCGAAGTTCTAACGGTTTTGTGCTGCTTTTCCACTCACAAATTTGTTGCCTTTTACAATGAACCGATAGGGGAGTAAGGCATCTTCTCCTGCATAAGCTACCCCAATGCGGGGCGTAGCAATAATGCTGGAAGCATCATAACTGAAACCATCATCGGCTATCCAAATCTGTTGTCCAGTAAGGCTTTCGCCGCTGTGCAGGGTATGAATGCCCATGGCTTGTGCCAGGCTACCGGGCCCTTTGGTGAGTGTGGCATCCAACTGTTTTTTGTTGCGGCGTTCCAGCATATGCTCCATGCCAAACATTGGCGCAGCCGCTCTGATGAGTACAGCTTGTGGCACATCTTTTTTACCAGTAACCACATTGAACAAATGATGCATGCCATAGCATAAATACACGTACGCTATACCACCTGCTGCATACATGGTTTCGGTGCGGTTGGTGCGGCGGTTGCCAAAGGCATGGCTGGCTCTGTCTACTACACCATTGTACGCTTCTGTTTCTACAATTCTGGCGCAGCAATGCTCGTTATCCCAACGGGTATGCAGTACCTTACCCAACAGTTGCGCAGCTATGTCTACCACATCTGTTTGCCTGTAAAAAGAGATTGGCAAAGGTTTCATGCATCAAATATCCTGTGTGGGCTGTAATATTGTTTGGAAAAGCGTGACGAAAAAATAGCATACAAATATTTTGCTTAAAGAAATCATCATATCCATTGAAGCCTACGGCAAGGCACACCGGTTTATTGCAACTCACAAACTGTGGCGTTGGATTTTAATACCGGGCATTTTATACATGCTGTTGTTTGCAGTAAGCATGTATTTCTTTTGGAATACCGCCAGCGATGCCGTGGATTATCTCAACACTATCACAGGTTTGCGCAGTTGGCTCGATCGTATGAACAGTGGCTGGCTGAGCTTTCTGGTGTCGTTTGCAGAGTTTGTGCTGACACTCATTATGCTGCAGTTTTATTTTTCGCTGTTTAAATTTTTATGGCTCATCATTGGTTCGCCGGTGTTTGCTTACCTGAGTGAAAAAACAGAGGCCATTCTCGAAGGCCGCGATTTTCCTTTTAGCATGGCGCAATTATTGAAAGACATAGTACGTGCTATTAAGCTGGCGCTGCGCAATGCGCTATGGCAAACTGTTTACATGATAGCAGTAATGCTGTTGTCACTGGTGCCATTGGTAGGTTGGGCGGCACCCTTGCTCACGTTGTTTATTGAATGCTATTACTACGGTTTCAGCATGCTAGACTACAGTGCGGAGCGACACAAAATGAGTGCAGGACAAAGCATTGAATTTATCAGTCAGCACAAAGGATTGGCTATTGGCAATGGCATGGTATTTTACCTCATGCATATTGTACCCATTATTGGGTGGGTGCTGGCACCTGCTTATGCAGTGGTAGCCGCTACCATTAGTTTGTATCATCGGGATGAGCAGTTGTGAAGTTGACCACCGACCACCGACGACTGACCACGGATGAAATCCGACATCAAACATCATACATCAGAAATCTTCACTATGTCCGTTTACCTTATTCCCTGTTATCTCTACGAAGGTGTGAATGAAACCATTCCGCCGTATGTGCTGGATGCAGTGAAGCAGTGCACTGTTTTTTTTGTAGAAAATGAGCGGACGGCAAGGCGCTATCTCAAAAGCATGTGGCGGGAAATGGTGATTGATGATTACCGCTGGTATGCCATTGGCAAAGCAGAAGAATCGGTGCTGAATGCCTTTGCACAAGAAGTAAAAAATGGCGCCAACATTGGCATCATCAGCGAGGCTGGCTGCCCCGGTGTAGCCGACCCCGGCCAGCTGTTGGTAGCAAAAGCGCAGCAGTTGCAAGTAACCGTAAAACCCTTGGTGGGACCATCATCCATATTGTTGGCACTCATGGCCAGCGGGCTCAACGGACAGCAGTTTTCTTTTCATGGCTATTTGCCCATAGAGGCCGCAGAGCGGAAAAAGAAATTACAGCAACTGGAAGCCGAAGCACAAAAAACGCAGGGCTGTCATTTGTTTATAGAAACACCATACCGCAATGAGCCCATGCTGAAAGACATGCTGCAACACTTGCAGCCCAACACCCGTTTGTGTATAGCTGCCGACATGACGGCACCCACGGAATGGGTGGTTACCAAAACAATAAAGGAATGGCGGCAGTCCACCATTCCTTCTCTGCACAAAAGACCCGTTATTTTTTTAATAGGGTGATTTTTGCACTGGCGTTAAATCAACGATGGAAATAATGCTGTCAACAATGTATTTGCTATTGCCACGCCAGGGCACGGCACCTAAATATTCGGTATAGCTCAGCTCCACCATTTTGCCACTACTCAGGCGCAGTTTTTCGGCAATGGCTTCGTTGGTAACGCTAAATTCAAACTCGTTGCTCTGCACACTACCCGGTACCTGCGATTTGTAACCCGCCTGAATGAGCCGGCCTTCCCAGGTTTTAAACACATAGCCTTTGTATACTACAAAGTTGAGTTCGCCGGCTTTCACGCCTTTTTCGCCAAAAGGAAAATAAAAACGCCACCAAAAAAGTAAGCCGGCGGCTACAATAATGATGAGTGTGGTAATGGTCACAAATTTGCGCATGTAACAAGGTTTGTACGAATGTAGTGAACCCCGGTCAGCGTCTAAAATTTTAGTCGCTGGATTGTTCAAGAAAGCTTCATCAAATATTAGCGAACCTTCCACGCATTTTATCGTTACTTCACAGGTTCAACATTTCAACTACCGTTCAGTATGAGAATTGGAATAGTGCTCTACCCCACATTTGGTGGTAGTGGCGTGCTTGCTACAGAACTGGGTATGGCATTGGCCAACCAGGGGCATCAGGTGCATTTTATTACGTACCGCCAGCCGGTTCGTTTGAGTGCTTTTAATGCCAATATATTTTACCACGAGGTTCGTATTACCACTTATCCGCTGTTTGAATATCCGCCATATGAGTCGGCGCTGGCCAGCACCATTGTAGATGTGGTGCTCAATCAAAAACTCGATTTGCTGCATGTGCACTATGCCATTCCGCATGCATTGAGTGCCTACATAGCCCGGCAAATTTTGGAGAAGAACGATGGCATTCGTTTGCCGGTTATTACCACCCTGCATGGTACCGATATTACGCTGGTAGGTAAAGACAAAACTTACGAACCGGTGGTTACTTTCAGCATCAATGAAAGTGATGCTATTACTGCCGTATCAGAGAACCTGAAAGCGGAAACCTACAAGTCTTTTCATGTAAAAAAAGACATTGAAGTCATTCACAACTTCGTGGACGTTAGCCGGTTTTCTAAAAAGCCGATTGATGCTTTCCGCAAAGCAGTAGCACCGAGTGGTGAACGCATCCTCATTCATGCCTCCAATTTCAGAAAGCTGAAAAGGGTAGATGATGTGATCCGCATTTTTGCTAAGGTGTTGAAACAGGTGCCCAGCAAACTCATGATGGTGGGTGATGGTCCTGAAAGGCACATGGCAGAAGAGCTGAGCCGCGAATTGAATATTTGTGACCATGTTCGTTTCTTAGGAAAGCAGGAGCAAATGGAAGACATTATGGTCATCAGCGATTTGTTTTTGCTGACCAGCGAATACGAAAGTTTTGGCCTGAGTGCATTGGAAGCCATGGCTGCCAGCGTACCTGTTTTGAGTAGCAATGCCGGTGGTATACCCGAAATAAATGTACATGGTGTAACCGGCTACATGGCACCAGTTGGCCATATTGATGAAATGGCTGAATATGCCATCAGCATGCTGAAAGATGATGAAACCTTGGCCCGCTTTAAAAAGCAAGCCTACGAGCATGCCTGCAAGTTCGACATACAGCAAATTGTACCGAAGTACGAAGCTTTGTACGAATCGGTATTGGCACAAGTACAATAATTTCTTTTGGAAAAAGTACATAAATAGAAAAGCGTAGGTTGTTGCCTACGCTTTTCTATTTATGAAGGAAAGTCTGCTATTGATTAGCCGGCCATTTTGCCAATATAATGCAGTAGCTCATTCTTTTTGGCTTCGCTGCGGAAGGCGCCGCTGAAGTGGCTGGTAACCGTAGTGCTGGTTTGGTCTTTGATACCACGGCTGCTTACACACATGTGGGCTGCGTCAATAATCACGGCGATGTCTTCTGTTTCCAACACTTGCTTGAGGTGATTGGCAATTTGCACAGTAAGGCGCTCCTGCACTTGTGGCCGCTTGGCAAAGTGCTGTACAATGCGGTTGATTTTGCTGAGGCCAATGACTTTACCATTGGAAATGTAGGCTACATGCGCCTTGCCAATGATGGGTACAAAGTGGTGCTCACAGTTGCTGTAAAAACTAATGTTTTTTTCTACCAGCATTTCGTTGTACTGATACTTATTGTCGAACAGGGCAATCTTCGGCATGTTCTTGGGGTCAAGGCCGTTGAAGATTTCCTGAACATACATTTTGGCTACGCGGCGGGGCGTACCCTTCAGGCTATCGTCGGTAAGGTCGAGGCCGAGTGTAAGCATGATTTCACGAAAATGGCCTTCGATAATATCCATTTTGCTGTCGTCGCTCAGGTCGAATGCATCAGGACGCATCGGTGTATCGTAGCTGGTGGCAATGTGTTCATCGCCTATTTCGTCAATGGTGAGTTGGCCAATGCCATCTACTTCTTTCATGTTGGCTAAGGTTTCATGTGTTTCAAAACCTGTTTCTTCCAACACTTGCTTAGCCGGGGTATTCCACAAAGTTCCGTTCTGTTTCATACAATCTGATTTTAAGGTCATGCGATGGATCTATATGTGGCCGTAGCAATTGGTAAATAACTACTACTATGTTTTCGGCCGTAGGAATGAGGTTTACAAAAGCATCCGTGTCGAGGTTCAGGTTTTTGTGGTCGAAACGCTGATGTACTTCCCGCTTGATCAGGTCGCTCAGTACTTTCATGTCTATCACATAGCCCGTTTTGGGGTCAATTTCTCCAGTTACCTGCACAATCAGTTCGTAATTGTGCCCATGGTAGTTGGCATAATTGCATTTACCAAAAATGGCGGCGTTCTCCTCTGCCGACAGCGCCGGATTGTGCAGGCGATGCGCAGCATTGAAGTGTTCTTTTCTGAACACAGATACTCTCATAGAAAATTATTTTCGGTATCAACACTGTTTTCCTGAAGTAGAAAACCATTGGTTTTGCTGGCTTAAAAGTGTGTTAAGCACGGGCAAAGCCCTCAACAGATAGTGCAGTATGTTACCGGCTAATACTACAATACTGCGAAAAAAAGGTTGAAAGAAAGCAAAAATGGTTTTGTTAAGGATGGACATCTTTTTCATTAGCCTGTCATGCAGGCCGTTACCGATGCATAAAAAAACACGCCCTTTCCAACCTTTTGCGCCTACATTCCCTCTTGGATAATAAAGCACCGCGTAGTGATCAACGAACAACTGATACGTGACTGTCAGCAAATGAAGCGACCGGCCCAGCGCATGTTGTACGAGCAAGTGGCGCCCAAACTGTACCACACCTGCAGGCGGTACCTACGGCACCCACACGAAGTAGAAGATGTACTGGCCGAAACATGTTTTATTATCCTCACCAAAATTGGGCAGCTCAAAGAAGTGCAGGCTTTTGAGGGCTGGGCCAAACGCATAGCCGTGCATGAATGCCTGGCTTACCTGAAAAAGAAAACCAGCTTTGCGGTTCACATGGATGAGGATGCCGTGGCACATTTGCCCGACGACAACACGCCCATTCCCATGGCCAGTGCCGATTTAATGGCACTGGTACATCAGTTGCCCGACGGTTGCAAAGCGGTGTTTAACCTCTATGTGATAGAAGGCTACACCCACCGCGAAATTGCTGAACTACTCGGCATTTCCGAAGGCACGTCGAAATCGCAGTTGAGTTTCTCCCGCAAAAAATTGCAGGAGATGGTACAAACATTTTATGACCAATCTTTTCAGCGCCATGAGCAATCAAGATAAATTTTTAGAATCGTTTAAAGATGCGGCCCGCCATACCGAAGAGCAACGCTTCGATGGCTTTGACGCCGTGTGGCAGCGGGTAGAACAGCGGCTGGATGAACAGCAGCAACCCAAGGCCGTTATATTTCCGTGGAAGCGGATACTGAGCATTGCTGCTGCAGCAATTGTAATACTCATGCTGGGCATTTGGCGATACAATGCAACAGCACCAACCATTGCTCCTGCAGTAGATGTGGTAAAAGTGGAGCCCGTAGCTCCTACCGTTCCACAAGACACTGCGGCATCCATTGCCAGCATTAGCAACACACCAGCACCTGCCTCAGTAAGAGAGAACGAAGAAGCCTCGCCACAAAAAGAAATTGCAGCCTCCAATACCACGTCTACCAATACGGGCAATCAATTGCGGGAGGTGGCAACCACATTGCCACCTGCTTCAACACCTGCAATGGCTGATTCATTGCAAACGCTAGCTACTATAAAGCAGCCTGAAACGCTAACAGGTAACTTGCAAGATGTGGTAGTGATTGGCTACGGCAGGGCACAGAAAAAAGAAGCGGCCATGGCACAAGCGGTGCAGGCGAAGCAGCAACAGCAGCGTATGTCGCAGGCATTGCAGGGCAGTGTGTCTGGTGTAAACGTAAAAAGCAAAGCAAGCTCACCACCGCCACCATCTTTTAACTACAGCACACCCGGTGCTGCTACACAAGTACGCATCCGTGGTGCTGCCAGCCTCAATGCAAACGACCAACCGCTCTATGTACTCAATGGTGTGCCTGTGCCAAATGATTATATCAAAAAAATCAATCCTTCAGAAATAGAATCCATTGATGTGTTGAAAGACGGCAAAGCATCCGCTATTTATGGTAGTCGTGCTGCGCAGGGCGTGGTTGTCATCAATACCAAAAAGCGCAGCAAAAAAGAAGATGCTCAGGTAGATAAACTCAAGCTAAACCTGCAGCAGATAGGCGTTTCCGCCGAAAATGGAAGATTACAAATTGAACCATATCCTATTGAAGCAGAGTCGTACAATCCGTTTGTAGAAAATCCGTTTACCAATCCTGCACTAGAGCCGCTCAGTACATTTAGTATTGATGTTGACAATGCTTCGTACAGCAATGTGCGGCGCTTCATCAACAATGGTGAGCAGGTACCACCCAGTGCCGTTAAGATTGAAGAAATGGTAAATTACTTCAAGTACAATTACGCAGCACCTGCCGGCAATATGCCTTTTGCCATGTACACCGAGTACAGCCAGGCCCCATGGAATAACGGACATACATTGCTGCGGGTTGCTCTCAAGGCAAAAGAACTGCCGCAAGACGATTTGCCTGCTTCTAATCTGGTGTTTTTAATTGATGTATCGGGCTCCATGAATGAGCCCAACAAGTTGCCCCTGCTCAAGCAATCCATGAAAGTGTTGGTAAAGCAACTACGGGCTGTTGATCGGGTTGCTATTGTGGTGTATGCCGGCGCTGCGGGTGTGGTTTTGCCCAGCACCAGTGCACAATACAAAGACAGCATCATACAGGCTATTGATCAATTGGCTGCTGGCGGTAGCACTGCCGGAGGCGAGGGCATCGACCTGGCTTATAAAATTGCGGTTGACAATTTTATCAAGAAAGGAAACAACCGCATAGTGCTGGCTACCGATGGCGATTTTAATGTAGGCATCAGCAGCACCGGCGATTTGCAAAAGCTGATTGCACAAAAGCGCCAAACCGGTGTATACCTTACCTGCCTTGGTTTTGGCGATGGCAACTACCGCGATGATGTCATGGAATCTCTCGCCGAAAAAGGAAACGGCAACTATGCTTACATCGACAATTTGCAGGAAGCTAACCGGGTGTTGGGCAAAGAGTTTGCCGGCACGGTGCATGCAGTGGCGAAGGATGTAAAAATTCAGATTGAATTCAATCCGCAGCATGTACAGCGCTACCGGTTGTTGGGCTACGAAACACGTTTGCTGAAAGCAGAAGATTTTGCCAACGATACCATTGATGCCGGTGAGCTGGGCAGCGGCCACGTGGTAACAGCTTTGTATGAAATTATTCCCATCGGCGCCGACAGTAAATTTTTACAAAATGCACCTGTGCTTAAATACAACAACCGTGATAAGAATAATACACGGTATCAGCAAGAGTTGGCCACCATCAAGTTTCGGTACAAGCTGCCACACGAAAGCAAGAGTACTGAAGGCTTACAGGTAATTGATGCACAATCGCAGCAGTTGGATAAGAGCAGTAATGATTTTCGTTTTGCAGCAGCGGTGGCGTGGTTTGGTTTGGTATTGCGCCATTCCGAATTCATTGGCGAAACCAAAATGGCCGACCTTATTCATTTGGCCCGCTACGCAAAAGATAGCGATATCGATGGCTACCGCAGCGAGTTCGTTCGCCTGGTAGAAACCTGGGCACGATGAAAAAATTGCATAAATGTATGTAAGTGAAAATTATTTGAAGCATCAGCGGCAGTACATATCCAGGCTGCTGTCTCCCGCTGTTCGCTTGTAGTGCCCCGCTAAGGCGGTGCAGCTACCGCTACCATCGGGGCTATCATCAGCTGTAGTGCAGTTATCAGCATTCCTGCTTTGTGTAAACAACGGTTTTGGGTGTAGTTGCCAGCAAGTTGCAGCCTCGCATTTGCTGAAACAGAAACCCACTGCAGCTGCAATCCACCTTATTTTTGCCCAAAATTATTCCGTTGCCTACAGATGTTTTGCTGCTTACGCCGCCGTTTACTCAGCTCAATACGCCATATCCTGCTACTGCCTACCTAAAAGGTTTTTTCAACACCAAAGGCATCAGTAGCCGCCAGGCCGATTTGGGTATCGAAGTAACCCTGCGGATGTTTTGTGCCAAGGGCCTGCGCCGCATTTTTGAAATGGCAGCCCACAAGCAGGAATCTTTCAGCGACAACAGCCGGCGAATTTTTTCGCTGCAAGATTTGTACATACATACCATCAACGATGTAGTGGCATTGCTGCAAGGCAAAAAGCCCACGCTGGCGCAACTCATTGCCAAGCGGGGCTACCTGCCCGAAGCCAGCCGATTTGCGCAGCTCGATGATTTGCATTTTTCATTCGGCAGCATGGGTTTTCAGGATCAGGCCAAACATGTGGCTACCATGTATCTTGAAGACCTCGGCGATTTTATCAAAGAAAATATCGATGAACATTTTGGCTTTAGCAGGTATGCAGAAAGGCTTGGCCGAAGTGCCAACAGCTTTGATGAATTGTATGCAGCATTGCACCAGCCACTCAGTTTTATAGACGAACTAACCATCGGGCAACTAGACATTCATTTGCAGGCAGCACAGCCAAAGCTGGTTACACTGTCCGTGCCATTTCCCGGCAATCTGTTCAGTTCGCTGCGCATTGCGCAATACATACGGCAGCATTACCCTGCCATGAAAGTGGCTATGGGTGGCGGTTTTGCTAATACAGAGTTGAGAAGCCTTACTGATAAAAGGGTGTTTGAGTTTTACCATTTTATTACACTGGATGATGGGGAACGCCCATTAGAACAACTGCTTAAATACATAGATGGTGATTGTACAAAAGATGAATTGAAGCGATGCTTTCTGATAGACAATGACGAGCTGCTGTATACCAATACCACTACTTGCAGCGATTATAAAATGAGTGAAGTGGGTACGCCGGATTACAGCGATTTGCTCTTGTCGGAATACATTAACGCTATTGAAATAGCCAACCCCATGCACAGCCTGTGGAGCGATGGCCGTTGGAATAAACTCACCATGGCACATGGCTGCTATTGGGGTAAATGTACCTTTTGCGATGTAAGCCTCGATTACATCAGGCTGTACGAACCTGTGGCCGCAGCGCAGATTGTCGACCGCATGGAACAACTCATTGCACAAACTGGTTTCAATGGGTTTCATTTTGTAGATGAAGCAGCACCGCCATCTCTCATGAAAGCGTTGAGTATCGAAATAATCCGGCGCAAACTAAATGTTGCGTGGTGGACGAATGTTCGTTTCGAAAAAAGTTTTACGCAAGACCTTTGCTATTTGCTGAAAGCAGCTGGCTGCATTGCTGTAAGTGGTGGCCTCGAGGTAGCCAGCGACCGACTGTTGCAACTCATCAACAAAGGAATTACGGTGGCACAAGTGGCCCGGGTAAACAAGCATTTTACCGAGGCTGGTATTATGGTGCATGCCTACCTCATGTACGGTTTTCCAACACAAACGGCACAGGAAACCATAGACTCACTCGAAATGGTACGACAGTTGTTTGAAGCAGGTGTGCTGCAATCGGGCTTCTGGCATCAGTTTGCTATGACCGCTCATAGCCCCGTTGGCTTGGCCCCCGAAAAATTTGGGGTGAAGGCGGTTATTCCTGAGGTGCCATCTTTTGCCGATAATGATGTGGTGCACGAAGATCCCACCGGTGCCGAACATGAACTGTTTAGCGATGGGTTAAAAAAATCGCTGCATAACTACATGCACGGTGTAGGTTTTGATGTGCCGTTGTACAAGTGGTTTGAACATAAAGTGCCCAAAACTGCTGTGGCACCAGATTACATACGGCAGATACTGTTGGAGCCCGAGTTCAGCAGCCATTCACCCAATGCTAAACTCATATTTTTGGGCCCTCTACCCGGTTTAGAATATTTTGTAAAAAGCAAAAAGGGTAGCAGCTGGAGCATGGCATCTTTAAAGTTCGAAAGCCGTAGCAAAACCATCAGCATCAGCGTGGCCGATACGCAGGGTAAATGGCTGCATGAGCTACTCCAAAAAATACACATTGACCAACCAAAGCAATGGACGCTGCAAGAAGTGAAGGCCGATTATGCAGCGGCTGGGTTGGCGCATTTCGAATTGTTTTGGGACAATAAACCCATGTTGGGCATGAACAAAGCCGGACTTTTAGTGGTTTAGTAAGCAGGTATTTTTCTCCAAATCTGGATGATTTGAATTTGAATTGCCCTTAATATTGTGTACATTTTACATGTTTTGCTTATGAAAAAACTTCTACTCGCAGCAGTATTGCTGGCCGGTCAGGCCTATGGACAGTCCACTTACAGTGGCAATACAAAAACCGGATTTGGCGGAACCATTGGTAATGGTTCGTTGACAGTAACAGAATCTGTCAATGATATAGTATTTACCCTTACCACCGGGGCTCCCTTTGGGGCCAATGACAATCTGGTGATCTATTTTGACTCAAAAGCTGGTGGAGTATCCAACACCACTACCATTAATGATGCATCGGATGGTGGCCGGGCATCTGTATCCGGCAATAGTGGCAGCGGCACTTCTGATGTTACTTTCCCTTCCGGTTTTACTGCCGATTATGGCTTGGCATGGGGTTCTTTTGGATCAGCCCTTTTTGAACTGACGCCCGGCGGAAACGGAAGCCTCACTTTTGTTAGTTTCAATAGCAACACTGCCAGTAGAACCATTCCGAAAGCTGAATTGGGCATTACAGGCCCGATAACATTCAGGTTTGTAGGAACGTATGTATCCAATACCGCTTACCGTAGCAATGAAGCATTGGTGCAAAACCTAGGCGATGGTGGTGAAACCGGGGGCAACTTTGGTTTCAACCCCATTACATTTTCAGCCAGCAACGAATTTCCGCTGGTGCCTTTGAATGTAACACTCAAGCAGTTTGGTGCCCGCAGGCAAGGTCAGTCTGCAGAGCTCAACTGGAAGGTTAGCTGCACAGGTGCTTACGCCACATTCGAGTTGCAGCGCAGCACCGATGGCAAAAACTTTTCGAATGTGTATACTGAAAAAGCTACCGCAGCCCGTTGCAACGAGCCTTTCACATTTGCAGATGCATCAGCAGGTGCCGGTAAGCTTTTTTATCGCTTAAAACTTACCAGCGATGCGGGCAAAGTAACCTACAGCAGCGTAGCTATGCTACTGCCAACTGGTGCGGTACAAGGCTTCAACATGAGCCTGGTACCCAATGTTGTATCCGGCAATGCATTGCTGCAACTGAGCAGCAATCAAAAAGGCAATGCCCTCATCCGTGTGGTTGCTGCTGGCGGACAGTTATTGCAGTCGCAGCGGGTAAACCTCGTAGCTGGTAGCCAAAGTGTTGCTTTGCAAACAGCCACTTTGCCAGCGGGTATGTACACAATCGTTTTGTCTGACGAATCAAGCCTGTTGCAACAAATTCGGTTTGTGAAGCAGTAATTTTTTAAATGATAAAAAAGCCAACAGCCTGCACATTGCGGGCTGTTGGCTTTTCATAGCAATGCCTGTTTCAATTTTACTGAACCATTAAAGTGTAGGGGCACTGCCATTTTTACACAAAAAGGCCGTTGGCAGCATTCTTGTGGCTTCTACATTTGCACTCAATTTTTAGCTATGGAACAGCAAGAATTGCATAAAAACGAAGCAATGACTGACAATAACGCAGAAGCAGTAGCCGGCGAAAGCATGAACACGGATGAAAATGTAGCAGGTACCAACAACCTGAATGAAGCCGTGGCTACTGAAAATGAAATGGAAAAACTGCAGGCAGAACTGGCAGAGCAAAAAGACAAATACCTGCGCCTGTTTGCCGAGTTCGACAACTACAAACGCCGTACGGCTAAAGAACGCATTGAGCTGATGCAAACCGCAGGCCGCGAAGTAATTGGCTCACTGCTTGATGTGCTCGACGACAGCGAACGGGCAGAAAAAACCATGGAAACCGCACAAGATGTAACCGTGGTGAAGGAAGGTGTGCAGCTGGTATTTGCCAAGCTGCGCAGCACCCTGGAGCAAAAAGGCCTCAAACCCATGAGCAGCGTAGGCGAGGAGTTCAACCCCGATCTGCACGAAGCCATCACCGAAATACCGGCTCCTACCGAAGACATGCAGGGTAAGGTAATTGACCAGGTGCAAAAGGGCTATTACCTCGGTGATAAGATTATTCGCTTTGCAAAAGTGGTTGTAGGTAAATAATCAAGAATGAGCTAATTAGCTGATGTGCTCATTAGCTAATCATCATACAAGCACATCAGTACATTAATTGTTATGAGTTCGAAAAGAGATTTTTACGAAATACTGGGCGTTAGCAAAACCGCTTCGGCCGATGAGATTAAAAAAGCTTATCGCAAGGTGGCCATGCAGTTTCACCCCGACCGTAACCCCGGCGATAAGGCGGCAGAAGAAAAATTTAAAGAAGCAGCAGAAGCCTACGAAGTGTTGAGCGACGCTGATAAACGGGCACAGTATGACCGTTTTGGTCATGCGGCATTCGGCCCCGGCCGTGGCCCCGGTGGTGGTGGTCATCCCGGCGGCATGAACATGGATGATATTTTCAGCCAGTTCGGCGACATTTTCGGCGATGATATTTTCGGCAGCTTCTTTGGCGGCGGCGGTGGTGGCCGTGGCGGTCGGGGCAGCCAGAGCCGTGCCCGTGGTACCCGAGGCAGCGACCTGCGGGTAAAAATCAAACTCAACTTTGAGGAGATTGCCAAAGGCGCCAGCAAAACCATCAAGGTAAAAAAATACGTGGGTTGCCAAACCTGCGGCGGCAGCGGTGCCAAAGACAAAAGCAGTGTGCAAACCTGCGGTACCTGCGGCGGTAGCGGACAGGTGCGCAGGGTGCAAAATACCTTCCTCGGTCAAATGCAAACCGTTACTACCTGCCCCACTTGTAATGGAGAGGGCACCAGCATCACCGCCAAGTGCGGCAGCTGTAAAGGCGATGGCCGGGTGTTTGGCGAGGAAACAGTAACCGTCAACATACCCGCTGGTGTGCACGAAGGCATAGAGCTGCGGGTAGAAGGCAAGGGCAACGCCGGCGAACGGGGTGGCTATGCCGGCGATCTGCGGGTACTGATAGAAGAAGAGCCACATGCAGAACTGCACCGCGATGGATTGAACGTGGCCTACGAGTTATACGTGTCCTTTCCCGATGCGGTGTTTGGAACCGAAGTACAAGTGCCGACCATTGATGGCAAGGCCAAAATAAAAATACCAGCCGGTACGCAGAGTGGTAAAATTTTCCGTCTTAAGGGCAAAGGCTTCCCCAGCTTGCAGAGCTACGAAAAAGGTGACCAGCTGATTCATGTAAATGTGTGGACGCCACAGCATGTAAGCAGCGAAGAAAAAGCCATGTTGGAAAAAATGAATGGCAGCCAAAACTTTCAGCCTGCACCAGATAAAAATAGCAAATCCTTCTTCCAGAAAGTGAAGGAAATGTTTGAATAACGGAAATGTATTTCAGTAAATAAGAGGGCTATCTCCAATCAAAGAGGTAGCCCTCTTATTTTTTAAGTTTTGTATCACCGCTTCGGGGTTTGTGTGTAGGGGGGAATGACCGTTGTTATAATTATGACTTCCCTTCGGGATTGGTCTTGTAACGATTGAAGATGTGTAGTAATTGGTGTAGGGAATAATAGTAAAAATTACAACCCCGAAGGGGTGAAAGGATTGTAGAAATCAAAAATCGCTATGATGCCTAACCCCGAAGGGGTGACACAAGTAAAGGCATGAAGTGTAGTATTATTTTGTTTTCCGCTTTTTGTGCCAGCGCTGTTGCATGGGTGCTGGATTGTACACCTGTTGTGTTTGCTGCAGCAATTGTAAAAAGCCCGCATCCGATTTGTTCTCGGTGGCAAAGCATTGCGCAGCCAGCGTCATCACATCTATAAAAGATACGGGCTGCTTTGGCGTAGCCTGGCGGAGCAACTGTCCGTACCAGGCAAGGGTTGTTGCTTTTTTAAACGTGGCATCTGCCAGCGGCAAAGCCATAGGGGCTGCAGTAAATGGAATGTTGTGGGCAATCTGCACACTATCCCGCAGCAGGCATTTGTATTGCAATTCCCAAGAGCCTTGCAGCGGCGTTTGAATACTGGCATTGCCCTTGGGTACTATTTCCAGCATGGCCACAATGGTTTGGCCAGAGCCTATGTTGGCGCCATTCAGTAATAGTGTGTTGTTGGCCAAAGCCTGCCGCCTGTTGTCGTAGCCAACGAGCTTGTATTGCTGCACCACGCTGCTGTCGAAATACACATGAATGCTGGCGTCGGCGGCTACATGGTAGAGGTTCTCCGTCAGCTCTTGCACCATCACTTTTTGCGCTTCTTCTTCGGTATCGAGGTAGGCAAAATTGCCATTGCCCATTTTGGCCAACACTTCAATTTTACTGTCTTTATAGTTGCCCATACCTACACCCAAACAACTGAGTGTAACTCCGGTATGTCTGTATGCTTTGATGAGTCTTTCCAGTGCTTCATCTTCTGTAATGCCCATGTTGAAATCGCCATCGGTAGCCAGTATCACTTTGTTTACCCCGCTATCCAAAGCATTGGTCGTAGCAAGTTCATACGCCAGTTGAATGCCATTGGAACCTGCTGTGGCACCACCCGCAATGAGTGCATCAATAGCAGCACGTATGCTGTCTTTATACTGCCCCGAAACAGGTGGCAACATAATGCCCGGCGAACCGCCGTAAGTGACAATAGCAACCCTGTCTTGCGGCCGCAAATGCTCCACCAGTTTTTTAAAACCATTCTTCAACAATGGCAGGCGGTTGTTTTCTTCCATCGAGCCACTGTTATCAATGAGAAACACCATGTTGGCCGGGGGTAAATTTTCCACCGGAATTTTTGGCGCTACTACATTCAGCATCAACAACAAATGGTTTGCATTCCAAGGGCAAACGGATAATGCCGATGCCATGCCCATGCTGCTGTCGCCGGGTTTTGCCTGCGGCAGTTGAAGATTAAAGTAATTCCAGAGTTCTTCTATGCGTACGGCATTGGGTGGTACTTGTGTGCTGTGGGCTATAAACCGACGGATATTACTATACGATGCATGGTTGTTGTTGGGTACAAAACCAACCGAAGGAAACGCATTTGTATTGGTGAAATGATTGGGTACTATTTCGTTGTACGATTCGCCATTGCCCGTAGTTATTTCCGTGACATGTTGTTTTTGCTGCGGAGCCATGCTCAGGCTCGATAGTCTGCTTTCCAGTTTGGCTTTTTGCAGCATGGTAGCGTTGTACCGAAGCACAACAGCCTGGTATTTGCCGTGCATCAATACTATTTGCGTAGTGTCAAAACCTTCGGCGTAGCAGGTGGCGGTATCTGTAGCTACAAATGCAGAAATACCAAACTCGCCACCACTGCCGGCCTGATACAGCAATTGATTGCTGCGCAGTTTGATGTTGACAAAAGGTATGAGGGTGCCGGTGCTGTCTTTAAAACCTCCCGTAAAATAGAATGACTGACCATGGCTCATGGCGGGGCAGAGGAGCAGGCACAGCAAAGCGCATTTACCGATATGTTGCAGGTAGTGTAGCATGATGGCACAGCGGTACCACGGCATTTCTTCAGCACCTACAACGTAGCGGCCGTGATTTTATTAGTCTTTCAGCTGATAAATTTCAGGCAAATTGCGGCCAAAACCATCATAATCAAGGCCATAGCCTACCACAAATTTGTTGGGGATGGTGATGCCGATGTATTTCAGGTCGAGGGGATGCACCTGGGCCTCGGGCTTGTGCAGCAGGGTACAAATAGACAAGCTGGCGGGCTGCTGGTGTTCTATTTCGGGCAGAAATGCCGACAGCGTTTTGCCGGTGTCTACAATGTCTTCGAGGATAATGACGTGCCGGTTTTTAATCACTGTATCCAAACCGATAGCAGTAATCACATGGCCGCTGCTCTTGGTGCCTTTGTACGATGCCAGTTTGATAAAACAGATTTCTGCCGGAAAGTCAAGCTTCTTAAACAGGTCGGAAGAAAACATGAACGAGCCGTTCAGGATGGCAATGAACAACGGCGTTTTGTCGCCATAGTCTGCTTTAATTTGAGCGGCCAGCGCAGCAATACTTGCATCGATGGCTTCTGCATCCAAAAAGGGTACAAACGATTTATCGAGAACCTGAACGCTGGCAGACATAACGGCTGAGTTTTAAAGCGGCGAAAGTACGACCCCACCCGCCATCAGCAAAAAGAACTGCAGACAATGGGCTGCATTTACTTACTGTGAACGGTACTGTTTGCCGCTGGTTGCAGCAATATTTTGGTACCGGCAGCCAATGGTTCATTGGCATTGAGTTTGTTCCACTCTTGCAGTTGTGCCAGTCGTATGCCTTCTGTTTGGCTGATGTGCCACAAGGTTTGGCCTGTGTTGCTGGTCACAAATGGCTTGTCGGATTTTTTCTTTTTTCGCTCAACAAACAGCAGTTGTGCCTGCGGCAAAATATCGGTGCGGGCCATGTCGTTGAACTGGAGCAAATCTGCCAATGCCAGCTTGTTGTTGGCAGCAATGGCCAGCAGGCTGGTGCCAGCCTCGGCCCACATTACCTTGGTTTCATTAATGTAAAAATAGCCGGACGGATAACCTGTATTGGGGGCTACAGCAGCTGTTGGTTTTGAAGGGGCAGGTTCGTTGTTTACCTCAGGTGCAGCAGGCTTGGCTACCACTGGAGCCGGCGTTACTACTTGCTCTACTACGGCAGGTTTGGGCTGAGCCTTTTCTTCGCTGGCGGGTATTGCTAGTGCAGGTGTTACAGGCGCAGGTATATTGTTTTGCAAAGCCATGGCAGTTATGCTTTGCAGGTTGTTTTCTTCAATCACTTTTATGAGCTGTGCCACATACTTTGGGTTGGTAGCGTAGCCTGCTTTTTTCAATCCTTCGGCCCAGCCTTTGTAATCATTTACGTCGAGGGTAAATAGAGCAGCATATCTACCGTTGGCTTTCAGAAAGTTGGAGTGGTCGCGGTACGATTCTTCGGCAGAGGCATAGGCCCGGAAGCATTCGCCACGGGCATCATCATCGTGGTACACTTTATCGCCTGTCCAGGTGGCTTTGCATTTAATGCCGAAATGATTGTTGCTGCGGCTTACCAAATCGCCTTTGCCGGCACCGCTTTCCAGCAGGCCCTGGGCCAGCTTGATGGACGCCGGTACGCCGGTGCGTTGTTGTTCGGCTATGGCAAGAGGGGCGTAGGTGTCAATGTATTGTTGATAGGCCGCATCTTGTGCCACGGCCCCGCAAATGGTCAGTGTAAAAAATAGTGTTACAATTCCTTTTTTCAATTTCCTCATACTCATGCTTTTCTGGCGGCAAAATAAGTGCCAATTCTACAAACGAGGGCAAACTACCTCATGAAGAGGGATGAGCGGTGCTGCTTTTATACACGACAAGCCGAATGCCGTGGAAAGCGACGGTGGCTTATTTGCCCTTGCACCGTTCCAAACCTGCCTTGGCCCGCTGTTCTATCGATTCTTCATAATCGTGGTTTTGCATATCCATGGCTTTTTGAAAATAAGCCCGGGCTCTGCCAAACTGCAACATTTTTTCGCAAATCATACCTGCCTGCAATGCTGACCGGGCAGCATAATACTCAGTACGCTGGCTGCCTTGGGAGATGGTATAATCGTAGGCTTTCAGGGCACGGTCGTCGTAGCCGAGGTCGTCGTAAATGCGGCCAAGCCGATAAGCAAATTCCAATCTTTCGGTCAGGTTGGCAAAGTCGTTGGCGCTTTTGCCTTCCAGTAGCTGGTAAGCGTCCTGGCTATAGCCCCCGTCCGATAAAAGCCTGGCTTTCAGCAGCATAGGGTTGGGCAATGTTTGAGCTTGGGCTTCTTTGAGTGCTCTTTTATCAGCGTCGGCCAGCGTGTTTCCCTTAGTTATTACCTGCTGCATGCAGTAGCGGTACTGTGGCATATTGCCCTGTAAAAAATAGTGATAGCCCAACTTAAGCCACGCATCTTTTACATAAAAGCTCCCTTTGAACTGCTGCAAAAAACGAAGGAAATACACATGAGCATCGGCTTCCAGATGAAAGAGTTTTGCGTAGGCCATTTCAAAATCCCAAACAGGAGTGATGAGGTATTCGGCCGATTGCTTGCGTTGTTGAATAATGAGTTGGGTGGTACGGCTGCGTTTGTTGGTAAGGTGCAGATTGGCCGCCATGTAAGCAAACAAGTGATTGTTCACCAGGTCGAGCTGCTGCTGCTCAATAAAAGCCATGGCAGCTTCGGGCTGGTTGAGCAGGTAGTTTTGCAGGTAGCAGTGGTAAAATATGCCTTCCTGCCGAAAGAGTTTGCCCCAATAATCATTGGCTTGCAAAAACTGATTGAGCTGCAGCTGCCCTTGCTGCATGGTGCCACTCAGGCCCATTACACTGCTTAGCCAGCGCATACTTTTGGGAATAGTGGAGGCTACCATTTCCATGGGGCCGGTAATCATGTTATTGGGCGAAAAACCCGGAAATTTTTCTTTGTTGTCGTGGGCAAGTTTAAAAGCATCTCTAAAGTCCCAGCCGGCAGCCCATTTTTGGTTGAACTTAATATGGATGGCTGCCCATTGCAGGTGTACAATGGCTTGCGAAAACAGGCGGAGTGGCGATGTTTTGGGAGCCGCGGCTAACCGCTCCAACCGTTGGCTGCGCAATGGTTTTGCCCTGTCGTAGGCTGCTTTTTCTTCATTAAAAAAGAGGGTAAAAAAATCGATGTAATTGTCGAGCAGCACGGTAGCAAGGTTGTTGGGGTCGGCAGCTTTTTCGGCAGCAATCAGCTTGATGGCGGGTTGCAACCGAAGGGCAATGATGTGCTGATAGGCTTGATAGCACCGGTCGTTGAACCGGAAATCTTGCTGGGCTTGCCCCGGCAAAAAGGTCAGTAAAAAAATGAAGCTATAAATGGGCTGTAGAAAAATCCTCACCCTGCAAAGAAAACAAAAAAGCGAAGCCCACGGGGAACTTCGCTTTTGATATGGTTGGGCCAAAGGCTTATTTAATTTCGATGCTATCGTTGGTCTCCTGATCTACGAGGATGCGGCCGCAGTTTTCGCACACAATAATTTTTTTGTGCTGGCGAATTTCGCTCTGGCGCTGCGGGGGTACCGCATTAAAGCAACCGCCACAGGCGTCACGCAGTACGGGTACCACGGCCAGACCATTGCGGTAGTTAGAGCGGATACGGTCGTAAGAAGCCAACAGGCGTTCTTCTACCTTGCCACGGGCTTCGTCGGCCTGTACCTGGTAGTGCTGTTCTTCTTTTTCTGTATCTGCAATAATTTTTTCGAGTTCGCCTTTTTTGGCAGCCAGTGTACCCTCTTTGGTATGAATAGCTTTGTTGGCGCTGTCGAGTCTGCGGGCTTTTTCCTGCAGCTCTTCCTGAGCGTCTTTGATGTGCTTTTCAGCCAGTTTTACTTCCAGCTGCTGCATTTCGATTTCCTTATTGATGGCTTCGAATTCGCGGCTGTTTTTTACGTTGTTGCTTTGGGCTTCATACTTTTTGATGAGCTCTTCAGATTCAACAATGCTGGCTTTTTTCTGGTCAACAAATTCGTTGATGCCATTAATTTCTTCTTCGATGCGGGTACGGCGGTGCTGCAATCCCTGCAGTTCATCTTCCAAATCGGCAACTTCCATCGGAAGTTCACCTTTGAGGATGCTCATTTCGTCGAGCTTAGATTCAATCTTTTGGAGTCTTACCAGCGATGCGAGTTTTTCCTGAACCGAAAAATCCTTAACAGTGGCCATGGATAAATATCTATTTTAATTGAAAATCAGCGAATTGAAACCAAACTCAGACAAAGTAACGGACCGGATTGGTTTGTACGGCTGAATGAAGGACGGCAAAGGTAGGGAATTTGGCCTTCAAATATGTGGCCAGCCCGTGTACTGTGTACTGTTCGCTTTCGTAGTGGCCAATATCGGCCAGCAAAAGGCGGCCATCAGCATCGAAAAACTCGTGGTATTTCACATCGGCGGTTATGAATGCATCGGCGCCGGCGGCTATGGCCGCACCAGTTAAAAAGCTGCCAGCTCCGCCACACATGGCTATGGTGCGGATGGGCCGGTTGATAAACGGCGTATGCCGGATGATTTGTAAGCCAAACGCCGTTTTGATGCGCTGCAAAAAATCTGTTTCGGTAATACTGCCAGATAGCTCTCCAATAATACCTGCTCCGGTTTGTGGTAGCTCATTTTGTAATGAAATCAATTGGTAAGCAGGGGTTTCGTAGGGGTGTGCCTGGTGAAGCGCAGCCATTATTTTGCCCGCCAAATGAGCAGGAACAGCTACTTCTATGCGGGTTTCCTCCACCCATTCCAGCGGGCCACCAGCTGTGCCAATGGCGGGGTGGGCATTTTCCAACGGACGAAAACTGCCCATGCCTTCGGTATTGAAACTGCATTCGGCATATTGGCCAATGGCGCCGGCGCCGGCAGCATACAGTGCTTCTCTTAGCATTGCTGATTGTGCAGCGGGTACATAAGTAATGAGGTATTGCAAAGTGCCGGGCCGGGGTTGCAGCACCTGCAGGCTTTGGGTTTTGAGCCCCAGCTTTTCCGCCATCCAGTAGTTTACACCAAACTGATAATTATCCAGGTTGGTATGAATGGCATAAATAGCAATATCGTGTTTGATGGCTTTAATAATGGCTCTTTCGGGGTAGCTGTCGCCGGAAAGTTTTTTTACCCCCCGAAAAAGGATAGGGTGATGCGCTACCACCAGATTGCAGTTTTTTTCGATGGCTTCTGCAATTACTTCTTCGGTAGCATCGAGGCTACAAATGAGACCTGTGCAATTCCAAGACTTTTTTCCCGTTATGAGACCGGCATTGTCGTAAGACTCTTGCCAGGCAAGCGGCGCCAGTAGTTCTAATTGAAAAAGAATATCGCTAATGAGCATGGTGGTTACAATTGGGTAATGATTGGGTACAAACTTAGCCAGATTGTAATTGGTTGTCCACATTTAAGCATTGCAGTTTGAGAGCGGTTTTTTTGGCAGGCAATTTGTAACTTATGAGCAAAAGGTGCAGGGGCTGGCGGGTAAACAAATGTGTACATCTGAATAAACACCCAATAGCAGGCACAAAACCAAAACTATCTTGGCCGAGGCTGAGGCATACAATACACAATGGAGGGGCACAGGCACCCGGAGGACGAGGCAAATACATGAATACCCGATTACTTTTTTTATGGAGTTTACTGTTTGCCTGCTTACAGGGCAATGCACAATTGACGGCGCAATTTTCCGCCGATCAATTGAGTGGTTGCGCACCTATCAGGGTCATATTTACTGATCAATCTACCGGTACACCCGACCGCTGGCGTTGGGACCTGGGCAACGGTGTGGTGAGCACCGCTCAAAATCCGAGCACTACTTATTTTACGCCGGGTGTTTATACAGTAAGCCTTACCGTGTACAGGGGCACTACCGATTCTGCTACTATTACCAAAACTTCTTACATCAGCGTTTTTGCGAACCCTACCGTAATTTTTGGGGCAACGCCCCGGTTTGGTTGCCTGCCACTGAGTGTTCAATTTACCGATAGTAGTATAGCGGGTAGCGGTACGCTACAAAGCTGGACTTGGGATTTTGGCGACGGCACTCTCAGCAATCAACGCAATCCATTACACTCATATACCACCCCCGGCAGTTTTACCATTACACTTACTGTACAAAATAGTGAAGGCTGCAGCCGTACATTATCGCTGGATAATTATGTAAGGGTGGGCGACTCATTGTTGGCACAATACAATCTGAGTGTAGGGCAAACATGTGTGGTGCCTGTGAGTGCATCTTTTACCAACACCAGCATCGGCAATAATATCACCTCATGGCAATGGGATTTTGGCGATGGAAACACCAGTGCCGCCACTAATCCTACACATATTTACACAACACCGGGCGAATATGATGTTCGGCTGGTGGTTACCAATGCCGGAGGTTGCTCCGATACTATTTTGCGCAGATCCGTTATTACGGTTGGTAGTCCTACGGCCTCATTCAATATGTCGGCCGGCCCGTATTGTATTGGCCGCCCGGTGGCCATACAAAATACGTCAACACCCTTTGCCACGTTCGATTCTACCATATGGCGGTTTAGCGATGGAGTGGTGGTGCGGCAAAGAGATGTGAGTCGCATTTTTAATACCCCCGGTGTGTACACATTTAGTATGGCTGTGTGGAAGGGTGGTTGTGTTGATTCAACTCAAGGCAGTTTTACGGTGCTTGATAAGCCAGCGCCAACATTTAGTTATAGTCCTGCTATTGGGTGCCGGGTACCACATGTGGTTAATTTTCAAAATACCACACCCAATAGCACCGTCATAGGCTGGACTTTTGGCAATGGCCAAACCAGTACGCAGCAATCTGCAACTGCTACTTACAATTCGTTGGGCACTTTTAGTGTACGCATGATAGTGCAACATGATAATGGTTGTATAGACACCCTGAATGTACCCGCTGCTGTAAGGGTGGAAGCTCCCAGAATTACATCTATTGGAGGGCTGCCCTTTGATGGATGTGTGCCCTACACACAAACCTTTGTGCCCGTTATCATTAGCAACGATTCCATTGCAAGTTATGCATGGGATTTTGGCGATGGCACAACAGCGGCTGTCCGCAATCCAACCAAAACTTTTGGAGTGGCCGGCTCGTACACAGTTCGGCTTACAATAACCACTTTGGGCGGTTGTACGGCCACACTCACAGGTACCGTACTGGTAAGTGCAAAACCGGTGGCCAATTTTAGTGCTACCCCTCAAGATGTGTGTCCTTCTACAGATGTACAATTTACCGATTTGAGTACCGGCACCATTACCCGCTGGCAATGGTTTTTTGGAGATGGAGGTTCTTCGGGTACACAAAATCCAACGTACCAATACAATGATACCGGATGGATGAATGTGCGTTTGATTGTGAGTAATAATCAATGCCATGATACATTGACAGTGAATCGCTACATCTACGTACGTCCGCCGATTGCCAGGTTTACAGATTCATTTAGTTGTACCAATCAGTTTCAGCGGTTTTTTACCAATACCAGCATTGGAGGTACACAGTGGAAATGGTATTTCGGCAATGGCGATTCATCATCTACGTATAGTCCCAATTATACCTACACCAATACAGGTGCTTACACTGTAAGGTTGGTGGCTTCAGATTCTTTATGTGAGCATGAAGCATCTGTAGGGGTAAATATTTATGATGAAGAGGCCAATATAGAAATGGAAAAAATGGGCACCTGCCGGAGTAACGAACTTCGGTTTTATGCCCGGGGCCCTAAGCTCAATCCGGCTAATATTACCAACTATGAATGGGCGATTAATGCGGAGTCTCCCATCAACACCGGTGTCAATTTTTTAGATCGGGTATTGACAGATACTGCAACCCTTGTAGTACGGTTGGTGATTACAGATAGAAATGGTTGCAGCGATACAACCTTGCAAACCTTTACCATATCAGACATTGGTACACGCATCAACTTTGGACCCATCAGGCAGGATGTGTGTATAGGTAGCCTTGTCAATTTTACTGACTCTACCAGGTTTACCAGTACTAATCCTGTAAGAAGCTGGGAGTGGAATTTCGGATTTGGTAACGACTCTGTATTTACGTCGGCCCCCTTTGGAGCGGTGTACAATGCAGCGGGTGTTTACAATGTACGGCTAACAGTGGTCGATTCTTTGGGCTGCAGATATACACTTACACGCCCCGCCGCTGTAGAAGTGCATGAATCTACCGCCCGGTTTGTGGCCAGCGACACATTGGTGTGTTTAAATACGCCCATTCGTTTCACCAATCAATCTGTTGGTTCCAACGGTTCGGTGCTTTCGCATAGCTGGGATTTTGGCAATGGTCAACAGAGTTCTATTCTAAATCCTTCGGTAACCTATGCAGCCGAAGGAGTGTACACTGTTTCGCTGGCCATTGCAGATAGCTATGGTTGTGTGGATACATTAACAAGACCTCAGTACATAACCGTAGCCAATGCAAGGGCCAGTTTTTCTATGAGTGATTCTTTTAGTACCTGCCCTCCGTTATTGGTGGTTTTTTCCAATACATCCATCAATAACAGGCAAAACTTTTGGGACTTTGGCAATGGCAATAATTCCATTGTGGTAAGTCCCGCTCATACTTTTACAAGTCCCGGTGTTTTTAATGTAAAACTCCGTGTGGTGGGCAATGGCGGTTGTGTCGATTCACTAACCCGACAGGTAGAAATTCGTGGGCCACAGGGTACATTTACCTATGGACCGCTCATTGGATGTCCGCCGTTAGGGGTTTCTTTTTCTGCTACAACCATTAACACCCGATATTATACCTGGGATTATAGCGACGGTACTTCTGACCTTACAGGAAACAACACGGCAAACCATAATTATCTTACGCCAGGTTCTTATGTGCCACGCCTTATTTTGGAAGATGGCCTGGGTTGTAAAGTGCCTGTTCAAGGAACGGATACTATTCATGTGCTGGGAGCAAGAGCACTCATACAATCGGTTATGCAAAATGCCTTTTGCGATTCTGCTACTGTATCGTTTACCGATTCGTCTATTACCAACGATATAGTGGTTCGGTATCGCTGGCGCTTTGGTGATGGCGTTGAATCGGCACTTCGCAATCCTACGCATACTTATAGAACGCCAGGCGTTTATCAGGTTACTTTTGAAGTATGGACGGCAAATAATTGTTATGCTTCTGACACATTGGATGTGCCCGTGATTATTTCGCCATCACCACAGCTGGCCTACAATGCTCCACCTGCGGTTTGTGTGCCGGCGCAGGTGCAGTTTACCGGTGTATGGCTCAATGCCGATACTACGCAAATGAGCTATCAATGGAGTTTTGGCAATGGACAGTTGAGTAATCAGCTCGTTCCATCGCTGGTGAGTTATACACTGCCGGGAACGTATAACGTACAACTGATTGGTGTAAACAGATATGGATGTACTGATACCGTGTTGCAACCATTGATTGTAAATGATACGCCGAGGGTAGTAGCAGGACCGGGCTTATACATTTGCCGGGGCACACCTCAAGCATTGCTGGCCACAGGGGCAACAACGTATGTGTGGGATGCAGACCCAACATTGAGTTGTACCAATTGTGCATCGCCGCTGGCTAATCCATCTTCGAATCGCATATATCGTGTTACTGGTACCGATGTAAACGGGTGTACTTCCAGCGATACTGCTTTGGTAAGGGTAAAAGCTCCCGGTATTTTAAGTATTGGCTTAGGCGATACCATTTGTGTGGGTGAATCAGTACAGTTACGGTCGCAGGGTTATGAAATACTTTCCTGGTCGCCATCAGCCGGGTTAAGCAACCCCAATGTGGCTAATCCTGTAGCCCGGCCTGTAAGCACTACCCGCTATAGAGTTACCGGTTCCGATTCTTTGGGTTGTTTCACCGACTCTGCATTTGTATCTGTAGTAGTGTATCCAATTCCGCAGGTTAATATTGTAGAAACCAGCATTAGAACTGCAGGTGGAGCAGTCGTGCCATTGCGTACACAATCATCGCCCGATATTATCAGGTGGAGTTGGTCGCCGGCACAGGGCCTTAGTTGCATTGTTTGCCCCGAGCCTAATGCAACAGTTAACAGACGTATTACCTACACTGCTACTGCCACTAATGCAGGTGGCTGTGTGGCGAAGGATACCATTTTTGTAGAGCCCTATTGCACTGGCGATAATGTGTTTTTACCCAATACTTTTTCGCCTAATGGTGATGGACAGAATGATGTGTTCTATCCTCGTGGAGAAGGAGTAATAGGTATTAAGAGTATGATCATTTTTAACCGGTGGGGAGAAGTGATGTATGAACGAAAGAATTTTGCATTGAATGATCCGACAGCCGGTTGGAATGGCACGTACAAAGGCGTTGCCCTTACTCCGGATGTGTATGTTTATCTGGTAGAAGTGCAATGTGGCAATAATGAAATTTTTGGATTAAAAGGTAACGTAACGCTATTGAAGTAGCAGCGATGAACCATGCGTAAACACTACCTGCACATATTATTCTTTATCCTACTGCTGCCTTTGGGGCTGTTCAGTCAGGATATCCATTTGTCACAATTTTTTGAAGCACCACTGTGGCGCAATCCATCACTGGCGGGCATTTTTACCGGCGACTTCAGGGCGCAGGGTGTGTATCGTACCCAATGGGGGGCTGTTACGGTTCCTTATCGTACTGGTTCTTTTAATGCTGAATACAAAATGCCTATTGGCGCCGCCAACGATTTTCTTACCATCGGCGGGCAGATGATGTATGACATGGCGGGTACTACCAATTTCAAAACCACCCATCTTTTACCAACCATCAACTATCATAAATCGCTGAGCGATAACAAGACCAAATATCTGTCGCTGGGTTTTATGGGGGGATATGTGCAGCGATCTATCGATCAAAGTAAAGTAACCACCAACAGCCAGTACGATGGTACCGGCTGGAATCCGATGTTGAGCATCAATGAATCGTTGGCCAATTACAATCGTGGCTATGGCGATGCCAGTGTGGGGTTGTCTTTCAACTCGGGTATGGGCGAAAGTGAATACGATAATTATTTCGTTGGTGTGGCTTATCATCACTTCAACAGGCCATCCAATTCATTTTACAGAAACCCTGATATTGAGTTGAGTCCAAAATGGGTGTATTCTTTCGGGCTCCGCTTTGGCATGACGCCCAATACTTACCTCACTTTGCAGGCAGACCATACCCGGCAAAACAGCTACAACGAAACGCTGGCCGGCGGCATGGTAGGTTTTGCTTTGAGTGGATACGATTTTACCGACAGTCAATACAACATTCACTTCGGTGGCTTTCTGCGTTTGAAAGATGCGGTTATTCCTGTGGTAAAACTCGATTTCAAACCATTTTCTGCGGCCTTGAGCTACGATATCAATATTTCGCCATTGCGTACCGCTAGCCTGGGCAGGGGAGGGTTTGAGTTGTCCATTACTTATCAGGCATTTTTCGACAGAGATAACAGCACTAAAAATGCGGTACATTGCCCTCGGTTTTAATGCTGAGGTATGTACACAAATGTTTATTATCAAAAAAGGTTTTGGTGGTTGCTGCTGGCGGTTGCAGGCGTATTGTTTTTACACTTGGGCGCAGCTCCGGTGTACATTTTAGACGAAGCCAAAAATGCCCAGTGTGCCCGAGAAATGTGGCATGCCGGCGAATGGGTGGTGCCCACTTTTAATGGCGACCTACGAACTGATAAACCAGCGTTGCATTATTGGTTCATGCATGTGGCCTTCTCTATGTTTGGCGATGGCGCATGGCAAGCCCGTTTTTTTAGTGCCATCATGGGTATTGGTACCGTACTTATTACTTTTTTGTTTGTACGAAAACTCAGCACTGCTACGCATGCTTTTTTTTCGGCTCTTGCACTAGCGCTGTCTACGCATTTTTTATTCGAGTTCAGGTTGGCCGTACCCGACCCGTACCTCATATTTTTTACAGCACTTGGCTTGTTTTCTGCGTTGCAGTATTTACAGCAAAAAAGCATTTGGTGGTTGCTGGCTACAGCAGCCTCATTGGCATTGGCCACATTGGCCAAAGGCCCGGTAGCATTGGGTTTGCCCGGTATTGTAATACTGTTGTATGTAGTCATTCGTAAGCAGTGGTGGGTGCTCACAGATGTGCGGTTATTACTGGCAGCTGTGGTGTACACAGGCATAGCAGCACCTTGGTATTGGGCAGTACATCAGGTCACACAAGGTGCCTTTACACAAGGTTTTTTTCTGGAGCACAACCTTAGCCGCTTTAGCAGCGAAATGGAAGGCCATGGCGGTCCGTTTTTTGTTACCATCCTCATTGTACTTATTGGCATGTTGCCTTTTAGTACGCACATTGCTTCACTCGCAGGCTTGCTGCGCCGTAAGCCCATGTCTGATCTGGTGTTGTTTAGCCTGCTGGTATCATTGGTATACATCTTGTTTTTTACCATTAGCAGCACAAAGCTGCCCAACTATCCCATGCCTTGCTATCCATTTGTAGCGGTACTGCTGGGCTATCTGCTTACAGAAATACTGCACGGAAATGCCACTTGGAAAAAATACACCTGGTGGGTGCTGGGGATAATAGGGCTTGCACTGCCCATAGGTGGTTTTGTGGCGTTGGGCATGGAACCGGAAACAGCTCCTTATCGCTGGTGGGCCCTTGGTTTGTTGGTGTTGCCCAGTGGTGTTTTGCTGGCTGCCCTGCGGCCACAAAGCAAACCCGGCAATGCCATTGCGTGGTTGGCGGGCACTTATTTGTTATTCAATACTTTTTTTCTGGCCATTGCCTATCCATTAGTGTATCAGCAAAATCCGGTAACGCTGTTACAGCCCTTTTTAAACAATGGCAAAAACACAGTGGTGGCCTACAAAGATTTTAATCCTGCTTTCCTTTTTAATGCAAAAAATGCAGGTTTCCGGATACAGGTTTTTACAGATACAACAGCTTTGCGCAAATTCTGTACAGCTTTTTCTGCGCAAAATGAATCACCAGTTTATATCATTTCCAGAACGGATAAGTTGCTGGAATTGAATACGTTACCGCTTTTAGAATTGGCCCGCAAACGTGACCTTTTTGAAATTCCAACCACTGTTTTATTGCAATGGAAGGCAAATTTTGAAAATTGATTTTGCTCGAAAGCATAAATAACTATTTTTGCCACCCCTTTAAAAAGAGAAGGTGTTCGGCCGGTGAGGTGGATGAGTGGCTGAAATCAGTAGTTTGCTAAACTGCCGTACGGGTTAAACTGTACCGCGGGTTCGAATCCCGCCCTCACCGCAAATGGTTTTTTTAAGGTTCTACAATGAAAGTAGCAGAACCTTTGGATGATGGAATGGCTTAATGGTTGAAACAGGTGCGTGACCAGAACAAAACCCGAAAATGTTGAAGATCTGATCTCGACCCACATTTAAACACACGCATGTTTGACTTTGAAAAGTTAGAGGTTTATCAGGTTACAAAAACGCAGAACATCGAGGTGCTCAAGTTTTTGTTTCAGCAAAACGATTTGAATGCCGACTTCGCCACGCAGTGGAAAGAAGCCAGTATGGGTACGGTCATTAATTTGGCCGAAAGCACAGCCCGTATGACGCATCCGGAAAAGAAACATTTCCTGACCATTGCCAGAGGCAACATTAATAGTTGTGTTGCACTCATGGAGCTGGGCAAAGAAATTGGCTGGATTGACCAAACTACTTTTGAGCATTTTTATACTCGCTACGAGCAAATGAGTAAAATGATGCTGGGTATGATTCGCAGTTTCAGCAGTGAGACTAAAATCTAAAGCACTGGTTTTTAAAGATAGTTCGGGAAGTAGCGCAGGCCGGTAGCGCACCTGGTTTGGGACCAGGGGGTCGCAGGTTCGAATCCTGTCTTCCCGACAAAGAGGAGTGATGAGCGAAAGCCATCACTCTTTTTTTATGCCTTCCAGCAGTAGTTCAAACAATTTGAATTAGTTGCTAATCACCTGAAACTGGAATAATGAAGTTCCTTATCTTTCATAACTATTAAGCGTGATGGCATCAGGGTAATCCTTCTCTCAGGACTACGCTGGTGCCATTAGTATTTCAGAAATTGTTTTGAGAATGGCCATTCTACATTTAGCAAACAGGAAAAGCAAACCAGGAAAGATTTGAAACGACTGGACGATAAAGCAATATTTTGAAGACTAGCAGGTAATAAGGCATGAATAGCGGGGTAAAATACAAGGCAATACAGTTGAAGCATGTAGTGCTCACTGTTATTGTTGCAGTATCACTTTTGTCCTGCAAATCGCATAACTGCAAAAACTTGCCGAATCAATTCCAGTCGTATGAGGACGCCAAGCGGATAATCAGTAGTTCAAGTTTCAAGCTGGACGAGGTCATGGATACCCGAAAAAGTAGTTGGATTAAAGATGCACGATTCAAGAGCTGTGATGGAAGCATTGGTTTTTTAATCATACACTTAAAAGACAAAACCTACATGCACCAAAATGTTCCTTTATCAATTTGGAACCAATTCAAATCGGCTTATTCTTTCGGACAGTTTTATAATCAACAAATCAAAGGTCGATATCAAATATCCCTCAAATAAAGTGTTGAAAGCTATGAAAATTCCAAGCTTGTTGACTAGGTTAAAAACTACATTTAGCATACAGCTAATTCTGGGTTTGTTACTAGTTGTTGTATCAATATTTTCCGTTGCCTACGTTTCCAAGTATTTGGATGCACGAAAGGAAACAAAAGCGAAAGAGCAAGCTATTCTAACAGAACAAAAGAAGTTGTCAATTGCCGCTTTGGCCCAAATCTGGGACACATTAGCGATTCCTCAAATTAATGTGAGCAGGGCTCGTTTAAAAACCAAATACTCAGATGACCAGGTTCAGTATAAACTGGCTGTTGATGTTGGAGACGGATTTAATAATTACGCTTTTAATCAAGCTCAGTATCCATTTGTGATTGCATTTATAGGCGATGATGACTTTGAAGTCCTGCAAATTGAACTTAGCCAAAACGAAAAGACAAATATTGTCAATGGGAATGGCAAAAATGTCGGCATTGAGTTTAGCGGGGCTTTTACTGTACAATTGGATAAATATCTAGCTGCGAAGAAATGGAGTTTGATTTGGAGATTTTGATTTAGAAATGCATGAAAAGTAACCCCATCTTCACACAAGCAGAAGCCGATGCAATTGTAGAGCTCATCAGGCAAAAGCTGAAAGCAGACAGTAGCAAACAAAAAGGCATTCGGGACAAAATCCGCAAGCTGGGTTTTTATGCCAGCGAGTATGGTTTTCGGGATGGCTATACGGTGGATCAATTTCTTAGTGTAGCCAGGATTACAGGAGGCAAGGCTATGCTAACAGTTCAGCCTCCAGTTGCTGTTGCTACTCCTTTACCCAAGCAGGCCATACCGAAAAGTAAAGCCCCTGCCAGTAGCCGTGCTCAAAGCGATGAGGTCTATATCATAGACTTATGCGATGAGGTATTACAGCAAAAGGCTATCCGTCAGCACAAGTTCGATTTTTTGCGTGGCGATGCGGGCACTAAGCTACCTGTAGATGCCTGGTATCCTTTTTTAAATTTGGTAATCGAATACCGTAAACGGCAACATACAGAAGCTGTTGCGCTGTTTGACAGACGGGAAACAGTGAGTGGTGTATCAAGGGGTGAGCAACGAAAATTGTATGACCAACGGAGAAGAGAAATATTGCCTAAACATGGCATCAAACTTATTGAATTGGGGTATAGTGATTTTGAACATCATGCCAATAAACGTTTGAAGTGGAATCGTGCAGCTGATGTACAATTCTTAAGGGAAAAATTAGCCTCTTTCTTGTAACCTCATTTCACATCGTATGCAACCAATTCAGCTCAACCAATTAGCAGCTTTTTTCGATGGCTTTCGCTCCGTATCGGAAGATGCCGATGCGGCAGAATATGCACATTTGTATCCTGCCTTCTTTGATGGTTTCAGGAGCAGGATGCAGGCATCGCAAGCCCATCATAAGCTGCACACCCCCAAATACAATTTGTTTGAAATTCTGCGGATTGCACATCGGGAAACCATTACACATACGCCCTTCTTATTCAACCTGCTGAACCCCAGCGGTAGCCATGCTCAGGGGCATTTGTTTGTGTACAGTCTGCTACAGAAAATATACCATGTGCCCATCAATCCCCTGCTTAGTACTGTGGATGAAGTGATAGAAAACAAGGCTACAACAGGGTTGGGTTATATCGATATTTTTCTGCGGGGTAAAATTAACGCTGAGCCGTTTGCACTCATCATTGAAAATAAGATTTACGCTGGCGACCAGCCACAGCAGTTGGAGCGATATTACGAATACGTGTCTAAGGTGCTGGGCTATACAGATAGTCAAATAAGGATGCTCTATCTCACCATCAATGGTACACGGCCATCTATCCCTCACAGCATCAGTCAAAGTAAGTTCAATAGGTTGTCAGGCAACGCTGTATTACAGTTGTGGAGCTACAATAAAGATGTTCGGTGTTGGTTGGAAAGCTGTCTGGCTGAAATACATGAGCAATCGCTGCTACACGGTAGCATTCAACAATATATCGACATTTTAAAAACCTGGAAAGATGAATAAACACGAACAAGCACTGTATGATTACATGTGTGAGCCTGTCAATTTCAGCACCGCTTGTGAAGTAGCAGAGAAATTGCAGTGGGTAAAGCTAGAGCTCATCACTTCCTTTTGGAATGAGCTGGAAGGCCTGTTGATGGAACGGTTGGCTACAGAACTGCCTGGTTGGAAGACCTATAAAGATGATAATATGTTTCAGAAGTATTCTAAGTTTGGAATTTACAATCAAAGCTGGGACTTCGATAGCCCAGATGAAACTCCAATTTGGCTTTGCTTTGAAAGCATATCAGGAATGTACGGCAAGTTGTTTATTGGTTTCAGTATTGATGCAAACAATAAGCATTATGATTTAAAAGCAATCCATAAAGCTTTTGAAGGAACCAAGCTTCAAAAGCGTTTGACACACCACAACGACTGGTGGCTGTTTGGCAAGTATTTGAATCCCCATTTTGCAGATAATCAGACATTGATGCAAGTTCTGCCAGCAACGAGAGAGCCATTGATGCAGGAGCTGATGGGTATGATTATCACCCTTGCAAAAGAACTCGAAACGGAGGTAGACGTGTTGGCATTGCTAAGCCAAAGCAGGCTGTAAAAGAGGTGAGAAAGTTCATTTTGTAGCAGCATTGGCAAAAATGAAGTTTTGTTGCAAAATTGGAGCCTTGATAAGTGGTTGATTATTAATTCGATACAATTTTTGAGTATAAAATTCACCTAAAAGTGAAGCACACACACTAAATTCAGTTATAAGTGAATACTTTCGAGCTCGAAATATGGGATGATGAAGGCGAGAAATGCACATTTTACACGGTGCGAAAAGAGGATGCTACCTTATCAGAAACCGATAAATTTTTTACCCGCTATGAAAACGATTCGCATGAATTCCATGAAAAGGCAAATGAATTACTGGTGCTTATTCAGGAGGTAATAGGCGATACCTATGGAGCCACGGATGACTTTTTTGATAGATATGAAAATAAAGCACAGGCACTGCCTCCCATACCCAAAAAATCGATAGAGGAAATTGCTTTATTAGGCAAGGACTTCCCCCTTCGCCTCTATTGCCTGAGGCTGTCTGAATCTGTAGTTGTTTTATTCAACGGAGGCTTTAAAAATGAATTTACAGCACAACAAAGCAAAGATGTTTCATTTGATTTTCAGGAAGCACAGGTATTTGCACAGCGGATATTGCATGCTTTAGATGATGGCACTATTGAAGTGTCAGAGGAATTAAGAAACATAAAAGATTTTACTGGGGCAAACGATAAAATATTGATTTAACTATGAGAAGTGAAGTTGCCAAGCGGATGATGGCCAAGATGCCAGAAGAAACAAAAATCTTTGTCCGCAAGTATGCCGATTTGGTGGTACTCATCAACCAGTTGTTGAGGGAGCAGGGCATCAATCAAAAAGCACTTGCTGCAAAACTGGGAAAACAGCCTTCTGAAATTCATAAATGGCTGAGCGGAGAGCACAATTTTACATTGAAGTCGCTATGCAAATTGGAAGCAGAACTTGGACACGAACTTTTGGTAGTGCCCTCCAAGAAGACTGCTCAGCAATATGAAAAAGGGAAAAAAGTTGGGCATCTTACGGTTTATAGCAGTCCTATACACAGACAAGAATTGCCAGCTGTAGATACCTGGCACAGTGCTACACAAACCAAAAAACAACTAGCAAATGTCGGATAGCAATCTCTTTCAGCCAGACAAGCTTTCTATCGTGGACTTCAGAATTCAGCAGGCTCAGATGGAGAACCCTGAAGCGTTTGAATTGTCGCAGGTAGTTGGTCACAAAGTTGGTAATGAGTTGAATGTTGGCTACAACCTGGAGCTTAAACTTGCAAAGGCCGATCTTGTTGTAAAAATACAATCTGATAGTGGAGGACATAATGCTGAAGAAGCGATGGCCAAGTTTCATTTTGTGTACATTTTTAAAGTGGAAAATTTGGACGAGCTCACCCGTGTTGATGGGGAAGGGGTGGAGATAGACGGACGGCTGGCCAATGCAATAGCGTCTGTAGCTTATTCTACTTCCCGAGGCGTACTGCTGACAAGGTTGCAGGGTACAGCCCTTCAAGATTTTGTTTTGCCTGTTATAGATCCGAACGAACTCCTTACCAACTTAGAGCACACATGAGTGGCGATTACACCGAAGACAAACTCATAGAACAAACAAGTATCCAGATTTTTCAGGAGCAACTGGGCTGGGATACCATGAACGTGTATCAGGGAGAATCCTTTGGTCCTGATGGTACACTAGGGCGCAACAGCATGGCTGAAGTGATACTCAAAAGAGAGTTGCTGCAGGCGTTGGAAAGGATTAACCCTGCATTGCCCCTTCAAGCTTATGAAGCCGCTTATGAAACACTGGCAGAGTCTTTTGCCACCAAGCCATTGGCAGAAATCAACAGGGAGAAACACTACCTGCTGAAAGAAGGTGTACCTGTTACTTATAAAAATGATAAGGGGGAAATTATTCGCAATAAGAAGTTGCGGGTGTTTGACTTCGATAACCCTGCAGGCAGCAACAACCACTTTTTAGCTGTGCAGCAGTTTTGGGTAGAGGGGAAATCCAAACGCACTAAAAGACCAGATATCATTGGTTTTGTCAACGGCATTCCATTGGTGTTTATTGAGCTGAAAGCCCATCATCGTAAGATAAAAGTGGCTTATGAAGACAACTTGAAAGACTACAAGGCCACTATACCACACCTGTTTCACTGTAATGCATTTATTATTCTCAGCAATGGTCTTGATAGTAAGATAGGTGCAGTTACTTCCAAGTTTGAGCACTTCCACGATTGGAAGCGCATAGCAGAAGATGAGGAAGGTATTGTAAGCCTCGAAACCATTCTGAAAGGAACCTGCGACAAAAACCGTCTGCTGGATATTCTGGAAAACTTCATCCTGTTTGATGATTCTATAGGCAGCATTATCAAACTGGTAGCACGTAACCATCAGTTCATTGGTGTCAATAAAGCTATCGACCATTTACGTGTACAGCAAAACAGATTACAGCACGGCTTGATCGATAAGGAAGCTGCACAAAAGCTGGGTGTATTTTGGCATACCCAAGGTAGTGGCAAGAGTTATTCCATGGTTTTCCTTTGTCAGAAAATCAACAGAAAGCTGGGCGGCTCTTTCACATTCCTGCTGGTCACAGACAGGGTGGAGCTGGATAAGCAGATATATGGCACGTTTGCAGGAGTAGGTGCTACCAACAACAAGAAAGCAAGGGCTACCAGTGGCGATGCACTCAAAGAGCTGCTGAAAACAGATGAGAAATACATTTTCACCCTCATCCACAAGTTCAATTTCGATGAGGTGATTACCGACAGAGATAACATCATTGTCATCAGTGATGAAGCCCACCGTACACAAGGTGGTACATTGGCCATGAACCTGCGTAAAGCCTTACCCAACGCATCATTCATGGGTTTTACAGGTACACCATTATTCAAAGATGATGAACTCACCCGCAGGATATTTGGTGATTACGTATCTGTGTATGATTTCAAAAGATCGGTGGAAGACGGTGCTACAGTACCCTTGTATTATGAAAACAGGGGCGAAAAACTGAAGCTCGACAATCCTGTCATCAACGATGAAATTAGAACGGCCATTGAAGCTGTAGACCTCGACCCCAATCAGGAGGAAAAGCTCAAAAAACTATTTGCCAAGGACTATCCCGTACTTACAGCAGAAAAGCGACTAAGGTCAATTGCAAAAGATGTAGTACAGCACTTTCTGGGCAGAGGATACAAGGGCAAGGGCATGTTTGTAGCCATGGATAAAGTGACAGCGGTTCGGATGTTTAACTACATCACCGAAGAATGGCAGTTGTACCTGCAGCAATGGCGCAAGGATATTGATAAACTGACCGACCAACAGGAAGCCATTCAACAGGAGAAAGATTTCCAATGGGCAAAGGATACTGAGATTGCGGTGGTGGTTAGTCATGAGCAAAACGAGATTGAGAAATTTGAAGCCTGGGGGCTGGACATAGAGCCTCACCGTGAAAAAATCAATACCCGTGACCTCGAAACGGAATTCAAGGATGAAGAGCATCCATTCAGGTTGGCTATCGTATGTGCTATGTGGATTACAGGCTTTGATGTGCCTAGTCTCAGTACAATGTATATAGACAAACCATTGAAAAGCCATACCCTGATGCAGGCAATCGCAAGAGCCAACAGGGTGCATGAAGGAAAGAACAATGGTCTGATTGTAGATTACATTGAAACCTACAAAGCTTTACTGCAAGCATTGGCCATCTATGCCATTGGCGGTAATAAATCAACTGGAGAAGATGGGCAGGAAGTACCTGTAAAGCCATTGCAGGAATTAATCAATGACCTTGATGAATCGATTGCAGCCATAGAATCGTTTTTGGAAGATGAGCTATCATTTACGCTGCAAACCCTTATTAAGGCAGAGGGTACCTATAAAATCAAAGCAATACAAAACGGGGTAGAGGCTGTATGCACCAATGACGAAACCAGAAACAAATTTGGTGTACTGGCAAGGGAAGTGTTTAAGAAATTCAAGGCCCTAATGCCCGATGCGGCTATTTACCAGTTCAAAGCTCAGCGTGATGCCATCAATGCTATTTATGATGCAACAGCTGAAGAGGTAGAGGGTTCTGATATCAGTAGCATTATCCGACAGGTACAGCAGGTCATCGACAATTCGATTGAGATCCTGAATATTGCTGCGGAACCCAATGAACTCTATGGTCAGAAGGTAGACATCAGCAGCCTCAACTTTGAAGAAATTGAGAAGGAATTTCTGAAGCTGGAGCGCAAAAACACCTTGGTTCAATCTGTAAAAGACAAGATTGAAAAAAGCTTGAAACGTATGCTGGAGCAGAATCCGCTGCGCATTGATTACTATGAGAAGTACGAAGAAATTATTGAGCTATACAACAAGGGTAAGGAGTACGCTACGGTGTATGAAATATTCCAAAAGCTGAAAGACCTGTATGGTCAAATGACAGCAGAACAGCGAAGGGCACAGGTAGAAGAGCTGACCGAGGATGAGCTGGCTGTGTTTGACATGCTGGGCAGAGAGAAAAAGATTTCTGACAATGACAAAGCAGCAGTGAAGGATACTGCAAAAAAGTTACTGGAACGGTTGCAGGTAAATGAGTTTACTGTAGAACGCTGGGCAGAAAAAACACAAACAGCAGCAGCAGTACGCAAGGTGATTAATGATTACCTGTTTGCGAGTTTGCCTTATCCTACCTATGAGGATAAGGACATCTCTCAAAAGACAGATGTGCTCTTCCATTTCTTCAGGCAGCGGTATGGGGGATGGGCAGCCTAGGTGTTTATCAATGCCTGCTGGTTGAGAATGTAAAACAAGAAAGAGCAGAGGAGGGCACTTCCTTTTCCTTCAAATCAAGACAATTCAATAATTTCAATTTTAAACCAAATTATGGGTCAGGTTTGGGACAGATTTCTCTCAAAAAGCAACCTGAATTAGTATAAGTTCTTGCAATTCAATGAGTTATTAGCTGGTGCGCACCTGGTTTGGGACCAGGGGGTCGCAGGTTCGAATCCTGTCTTCCCGACAAAGAGGAGTGATGAGCGAAAGCCATCACTCTTTTTTTATGCTCCATTTTGTTTACATCATTCAAAGTTTAAAACATCATCGCTACTACTGTGGTGCATCTGCAGATGTGGAGACAAGGCTAGAAAAGCATAATGCTAAAGCCACAACCAGTACTAGAAATGGTGTACCATGGGTACTGGTACGCATCGTAGAGTGTGCCACAAAGCAAGAGGCATTGCAGTTGGAAATAATTATCAAAAAGAGGGGTATTGGCAGATGGATAGCTGAACATCCCGAGTAGTGCATCCCGCTTTAGGGCGGGAGGGTCGCCACGCTAGAAGCGTGGTCTTCCCGACAAAGAGGAGTGATGAGCGAAAGCCATCACTCTTTTTTTATGCCTTCGCCCCGCATTCCTTTACCTTGCTTTTATGCAAATATTTCGTTTTAAGATGTGGGTTTGCTTAGTAGTTGCACTTGCAAACCTGCCTACTCAGGCACAAATTTCAGTGCGGGTATTGGGCATAGCGCAGGATGCCGGCTTTCCGCAGGCTGGTTGCAACAAAGCCTGCTGCCAGCAATTTTATGCGGGCCAATTGCCAGCTGCGCATCCGGTATCGTTGGCCATTGTAGATAGCAGTGCTCATCAGTATTGGTTGGTGGAAGCAACAGCTAATTTGCCACAGCAATTACATGCTTTGGGTGGGGCCGGAACTTCATTACAAATGCCCGCTGGTATTTTTCTTACGCATGCCCACATGGGCCACTATGCAGGTTTGTTGCAGTTGGGGCGGGAAGCGATGAACGCCCAACAAATGCCTGTGTATGCCATGCCCCGAATGCAGGATTTTTTAACGCACAATGGCCCATGGAGCCAACTGCTGCAATTGCAAAACATTGTGCTCAAACCATTGCAGCATCAGCAACAAGTAAAGCTTACGAATCAGTTGACCATTGAGCCGTTGCTGGTACCACATCGTGATGAATTTTCTGAAACAGTGGGTTATCTTTTGCATGGCACAAACAAGAAACTGCTGTTCATTCCTGATATTGATAAATGGGAAAAATGGAATAGCTCCATTGATAGCCTGATACAAACCGTGGATTACGCTTTGCTCGATGCCACTTTTTTTGATGCCACAGAATTGCCGGGGCGCAACATGCAGGAAATTCCACATCCTTTTGTAGTAGAAAGTATGCAGCGCTTTGCTGCCTTACCGGCACAGGAAAAATCGAAAATTATTTTCGTGCATTTCAATCATACCAACCCCTTGTTGCAGCCCAATAGTGCCGCTACAAAAAAAGTATTGCAAGCCGGGTTTAAGATTGCAACTGAAGGCATGCAACTGAAACTCTGAAATTATTTATTGGCTAATTGACCACAGGCAGCATCAATGTCTTTGCCTCGGCTGCGACGCAGGCGGGCATTCACTTTATGCTTGTCGAGATAGGCCATGAACGCATCCGTTTTTTCTTCAGTAGGCTTGCGGAACTGCGCCATATCAATGGGGTTGTACTCAATAATGTTGATGAGATCGGCAGGTATCTGGCGGTACAGTTTTATCAAATCATCAGCATCTTTCAAACTATCGTTAAACGAGTCGAAAAGAATGTACTCAAGGGTAATTTCATTCTTCGTTTTCTGATAAAAATAATTGAGTGCTTCTATCAACGATTTGATGTCATTGGTATCGTTGATGGGCATGATTTCGTGGCGTTTAGCATCGGTGGCTGCATGCAGGCTCAGGGCCAGTTTAAACTTCACTTCATCATCGCCCAATTTCTTAATCATTTTTGCTACACCTGCAGTGCTCACCGTAATGCGGCGTGGACTCATGCCCAAGCCATCGGGTGCACTAATGCGTTCAATGGCCTTGAGTACATTTTGATAATTGAGCAGTGGTTCGCCCATGCCCATAAATACAATATTGGTGAGTTTGTGATCGTACACCCGCTGGCTCTGCTGGTTGATGAGTACCACTTCATCGTAGATTTCATCGAACGTGAGGTTGCGTTTACGATCGAGGTAGCCCGTAGCGCAAAACTTACAGCTGAGGCTGCAACCAATCTGGCTGCTTACACAGGCTGTTTTGCGTTCGTCGGTTGGAATCAATACGCCTTCTACCGCATGGCCATCCCAGGTTTTGAAACGGCTTTTCACCGTGCCATCGGCGCTGTATTGCGACTCGTCGATGATAAGGGCAGGCAGGCTGAAATGTTCGCCTAACTGCTGGCGCAGTTCTTTGCTCAGGTTGGTCATATCGGCAAAACTGTGTGCCTGTTTGGTCCACAGCCATTCCCACACCTGGTTGGCCCTGAATTTTTGCAAACCCTGAGCGGTAATCCATTGGGTGAGTTCTTCCTTGCTGAGCTGGCGAATGTTTTGCATGCGGCAAAGATAAGC
>JADLHL010000180.1 GCA_020848815.1 Chitinophagaceae bacterium
TACAAGCCGCCAGTCGCATTTCTGGATGAACGTCTTCAAGGCTACGCCTTTCCGACGTTCATCCAGAACACCAATCTTGATTGGAATTCTTTAGTTTTAAACGTTACTAACTGAGGGAAGCTTTCACATGCATTCTTTCTTTTTCTACTAAAAATGACAGGCTGTTAATGATAATATCTTTACATTGAATATCATGCAATAAGTATAACCAATCTTTGCATGTGGCAGTAAAAAAGGCGGGGTGTAAAGTCCGAAATTGCATGCTTCAGTATTTAAAATAAAAGTATGCAATGCGGAAAATAATAGCTGTTGGTGATAACACCAACAGTGGCGTCTCTGGAATGTGATTTCGTTGAAGGAACACCAACATGGGCAGAGAGTAGCCGTTGCGGGTGTTATTACACCTCCGCTATCCGTAGTGTTGTTTAAAATTCGTAGAGCTGTTCTGAGTGCTGGCCATGAATGCCAGCATTGATAATTTACAACTGAGGACGAATTTCTTAAAGTCGTTTCTAAATTACCTTTACCATAAAAGGATATGGATGATGGTGGTTATAAAAAACGCAACAAAGAAGTAAAATTAGTTAGGCATAAGTGGCCTGCTGCGCAGAACACTTGCGCCAGGAGGAGAAATCCTAAAGAGTTTCAAATTGGACATAACAATAAAATTATCCGATTAAAACAAATTCATGATGGCAAATATTAATCGTAAAGTAGGACTGTCATTATGTTTCTGTGTAGTCTTATCTATTACTTCCTTGGCTCAAAAAAACAACTTCTTTACATCTGTTTTTTTAGACTCATCTAGAGTGGAAAAGGAAGAAGGAATAGTGTTTGGTGGCGTGATTGTATGGCCCGATAGTGTCCTAATGGCAGAGGAAATTATATTTAGTCCAAGGTATGACAATGTAAATACCCTATTATCGGGAAATTTTGAGTTAGAGTTCTTGTCGGACACTGGTTTCATTTCGGTAAAAAATCATAGTTTCTACAATATTGCACCATTAAAAAAAATAATGGAAGCGAATACTTTTTATAAGCAAAAAAGATTTGAATTTATTGTTCCATTTAAATCATTTCTTTCATCTGGTACTTATAGAATTAGAATAAGAGTTTATTCATCAAAATATTGTAAAATCAAAGAAGACCTTTATTCGAATTGGGTTTTTTTTTAATTACAATACTTGAGTAACTTTTTAACCCATCTGGTGCAAATTCCCCACCTGGCTCTATCAAATCTGCCGGACTGTGTCTGGAATTGATTAGTGTATATTTTTCGCAGGGTGAGTTTGTCTTAGACACAAAAGCCTCACCAACACCACGGGCACACAGCCCAAGGCCTATTTAAACGTGTTGTTTTTTGATGAACGGGCGCCTCTCCCTTTAGGGAGAGGCGGGGGTGAGGGTTTACAAATCACTCCGCAACAGTCCGTACACATATGTATCTACATACTGACCCTTATGGAAAAAGTTTTCTCTGAAATGCGCTTCCCGCCGAAAGCCGCAGTGCTCTATGGTTTTCCATGAAGCAATATTGGTGGGGTCTATTTTGGCTTCTATGGAATGCAGCGGCAATGCATCAAACACAAACTCGCAAGCTGCTTTTATCGCCGCTTTCATCAATCCTTTACCGTGATAATTGCTGTGTAACAAGTAGCCAATTTCTGCCCGGTGATTGTCGGGCTCAATGCGCCAAAAGCCCAGTGTGCCAATGATGCGGTTGCTCGTATGTTCGGCAACAATGCCCCAGGTCAAACTATTGCCTTCATCAAATCCTTGTTGTATGGCGGCAATCAATTGTGTGGCTTCATCTACATGGGTAGCCAATGGCCGCGGCACATAGTGCATGATGTGCGGGTTGCTGCGCAATACAAACAACGCCTCAGCATCTGAAGGGAGCATGCCTCGCAGCGTTGCTTGTTCTAATTGAATAACGGGAAATTCTTTCCAGTGAAAATAGCGCATGATGCATGTGTTTTGGCAGCCTCATTGGCATAGCAATACTGGTGTTCAATGAAAGCCTACGGTATTTTTTTAAAGAATGCTACTGTAAGCAACATTTCCAATATCAGCAATACAATGGCTGCAGCCAGCCATGGCAAAAACCGTTCGGTTCTCTTGGTGAAAATATTTGATTCCACCCGGTTTTTTTCCAGTTGATTGATGGAGGCATAAATGCTGTCGAGTCCTTTGGTATTGGTAGCCCTGAAATATTGCCCACCTGTAGATTGCGCAATGTCTGTGAGCAGCGCTTCATCAATGTTTACTTTTTCTTCCCGCACTTGTGTGCCAGTGGGTGTTTGATAGGGCATTGGGGCTGTGCCCTTGCTGCCCACACCAATAGTGTACACTTTTATGCCATAGGTCATGGCGAGTTGCTTTGCTGTGGCGGGGTCAAAAAAGCCGCCGGTGTCTTCGCCATCTGTCAGCAGTATCACCACTTTGCCGGGCGATTTGCTTTGGCGCAACCTGTCCACACTGCTGGCCAATCCGGTGCCGATAGAAGTACCGTCTGCCAGTTGCCCGTATTCAATAGCGTTAATCTGCTGCAACACTGCTTGCAGGTCGCTGGTGAGTGGGCACAGCGCCAGGCTTTGGCCAGAAAAAATAACCAGCCCGATACGGTCGCCTTTGCGGCCCTGCACAAAGTTGCGTGCCACATCCATAGATGCCCGCAGCCGGTCTGGTGTAAAATCACGGGCCAGCATACTACCACTCACATCCATACAGAGCATGATGTCGATGCCGTCGCCATTGTTCATTTCAATGGTTTGGTAATGCGCAGGTTTGGCCAGCGCTACTATCAAACAAGCAAGGGCTGCACCCCGCAGCCACATGGGGAAATACATGAGGCGCAACCGCCAGCTTTGCTGCTGCCAACCACGGTTGCCTGTGGTAGCTGCAATACCAGCTGTGTTTTTTTTGCGTTGGCGAATGCTCCACCACACCCATACCGGTACCAGTATCAGCAGCACCAACAACCAAGGCCAGTCAAACACAATATCGTTGAGGTAATCTCTTATCATGACTTTGCATCAGGATTGGAAGATTGAAAAGTATGTGCCGCCACAGCTGCTACCTGTTGCAGCTGTTGGGTAAAGATTTGCGGTGCAGGATGCATGCGGGCAAACTGCATACCATAGCAAACACCCACTGCTTCTTGTAACGCTGTTTGCTGTTGTGCAGGCAAAATGGATTTCGCCAGCGGCAACAATTCTTCACCTGTGAGAGCTGCTGTTGGAATGCCTTTGAGCTGCAACATAGCCCGTACCAATTGCATGCATTGTGTAGCCGCTACCGGCGCAGATAGTTTTCCGGCTTGCCAGTTTTGTTGCAGCTTCTGCATTTGTTCCTGCCAGTGTTTGGGCCCGGTAATGGGGTTGTCAATTTGCAATCCTTTGTTGCGTTTGCGGCGTAGCAGCCACCACAGCAATGCGATACTGGCTAAAGCACCCAATGCTGCCCACAAGTAGGGCCAATAATTGGTGCTGGCTTTTCCGGCAAAATAGGTTTTTACATCGCCATATTTTGCCAGCGAATCTTGCGGCATCGGCAATAGCAAAATGCTGTCGGGCAACGATTCAATCTTACCAGCTATTTGCGGCAATGCATAGCTGCCACTATCATAGCCAATGAGTAACCATTCTTGTATGACTGAATCGCCTTGCTGCATCGCATTCTCAAAACGTAATACTTCCAGGCGGCCAATGCTATCGGGCACGGGCAGGCTATCGGCCAAGGTTCCTTTAATGCTAATGCGCAATGGTACGGGCTGACCGGTATAGGCCATTGCCTGCGGCGAACGCATTTGTATTTGTGCGAACGAAATAGTGCCGGTAAACAATACGAAGCAGACGAGTAGGATTCTGTACATATCAATGATTTACTCGTTTGATGCGGTTGAGAAAAAACTGTTGCAGGGTGGGTACAAAATCATGGTCGGTGCGAAAACGGAGATAATCCCAGCCAGCAGCGGTAATGGCATCTTTTAACCGTTGCGTATAGCCCACAAATTGCTGCTGCCATTGTGCTAATGCTTTTGTTTCGTGGGTATCTACCCAACTCACTTGCTGTGTTTCAGGGTCTATCAAAGGTAGCAATGCATTAGCTGGCAGTTGAAAATCCAGCTGGTCAAACAAATGAATGGCGATGCAATCGTGTCGTACCGCAGTGGCTTTCATGGCTTTGCTGCAATTAGGTGCTGCAAAATCACTCAGCACAAAGCTGATGGTCGTTTGCTTCATGGTTTGCTGCAGCAGCTTCAGCGCAGGTTCTATATTGGTGCTGTTGCCCTTGGGTTCATGGGCTAATATTTTGCGCAACATGTACAGCACATGCCCCTTGCCTTTGCCCGGCGGAATGAGCAGTTCTACTTCGTTGGTAAATAAGATGGCACCCACTTTATCGTTGTTGCCCATGGCGGCAAAAGCCAGTGCAGCCGCCATTTCCGTCATGAGGGTGCGTTTGGTTTTTTGTCGGGTGCCAGTGCTGGTGCTGGCACTCATGTCGAGCAGCAGCATCAGTGTCAGCGATCGTTCTTCTTCAAACAACTTGCTAAACGGATGGCCGAAACGGGCACTCACATTCCAGTCGATGAAGCGGATATCATCGCCGGGAAAATATTCCCGCACTTCTTTAAACGTCATGCCACGCCCCTTGAAGGCGGAGTGGTACTCACCCGCAAACACATGGTTCGACAAACGCCTGGAGCGAATCTCCAACCGCTGTATTTGTTTGAGTATGGCTTTTAAATCGGACAAGAGAAATGAATGTTGTAGCGAGAACGTTTTTTTATAATTTATACTTTCATAAATACATGTAAGTATTCAATCTTGCTCAGATGTTACGGCGCTTTCACCTTGCCCAAAATCTTACCGATGATATCATCAGCAGTTACTTCTTCGGCCGCAGCTTCGTAGGTGAGGCCAATGCGGTGGCGAAGTACATCCATGGCAATTTGTTTTACATCGTCGGGTATCACGTAGGCCCGCTTGCTGAGCATAGCCACAGCACGGCTGGCCTGCGCCATACTAATGCTGGCACGGGGTGAGGCACCATAGCTGAGCAGTGGTTTCAACTCGGGCAAACCGGCATCGGCAGGGTAGCGGGTTGCCATCACTAAATCCAGCAGGTAGTGTTCAATTTTTTCATCCATATACACCTGGCGGCAGAGCTCTCTGGCACGAAGAATATCTTGTGCACTGGCTACGGGCTGCAGGGTTATGTTGTCGATACCGGCAATGTTTTCCCGCACTATTTGCAGCTCTTCTTCCCGGGTGGGGTAGTCCACTTTTACCTTCAGCATGAAGCGGTCTTGCTGTGCTTCGGGAAGTGGATAGGTACCTTCTTGCTCCAAGGGGTTTTGCGTAGCCAACACCAAAAAGGGCTGAGGTAGCTGGTAAGTAGTATCGCCAATGGTCACTTGTTTTTCCTGCATGGCTTCCAACAGGGCACTTTGTACTTTGGCCGGAGCACGGTTGATTTCATCGGCCAAAATAAAGTTGGCAAAAATGGGCCCCTTGCGAACGACAAATTCACCTTTTTGCTGGTTGTAAATCATGGTGCCTACCACGTCGGCGGGCAGCAGGTCGGGGGTAAACTGTATGCGGCTGAAAGCCATGTTCAGCGTTTTGGCCAGGCTTTTAATGGTGAGTGTTTTGGCCAGGCCGGGCACGCCTTCCAGCAGCACGTGGCCATTGCAATACAAACCAATCAGCAGCCGGTCAATCATGGCGGGCTGGCCCACAATGATGCGGTGCAGCTGCTGGCGAATGTTTTCGGTAACGGGGTGATGCTGGGCAATGGCTTCCTGTAGCTGGCGAATGTCTTCGGCGGTACGCATGATGGTAGAAAAAATTGAGGCGGTGAAAATACGTGCTGCAACTATGCAAATGCCATGCCGTGCAAAGCTGCCTGCAGAATTAACGTATGGCTTGACTTCCATCATACACAGGCTGGGCAGAATGAAGTATTTTCATTGCGGATAAAAGATTGAACAGCCATAATGATTACCCACAATAAAAACGATTGTATGCGTACCATTTTAGTTCCCACCGATTTTTCTGCCACCGCACAAAACAGTGCTCTGTATGCCCTTGGTTTGGCCAAAGAACTGGGCGCCAACAAGCTGGTGTTGTACAATGCCTACAGCATGCCCTTGGCTACCGAAATGAGCTGGGCCATTTTGCAAACCGAAGAATTGCAAAAAGCCAGTGAAGAAAATTTGCAACAACTGAAAGCTACCTTGCTCAAGGCCAGTGGCAATGAAGTAGCCATAGAAACCATTTCTGATTTTGGTTTTTTGCAGGAACGCATCAGTGAAGTGGCCGAAGAAGTAGCGGCCGATTTGATTGTGATGGGTATTACCGGTGGCGGCAAACTGGAGCAGGTGCTTATTGGTAGCAATACCACCCACATTATTCATCATGTGGCTGTACCGGTGCTGATAGTACCGCCAGATGCCAGCTATAAACCCATTGAAAAAATTGGCTGGGCCTGCGATTACAAAGACGTAATGAAGACCACACCAGCTGAAGCTATCAAGAAAATTCTGGCTGTTTTAAAAGCCAAATTGGTGGTGGTACACAATGATCCTAATCCACAGGCGTTTGACCCCGATCTGTATCACAACAATGTAATTGTAGGCGAACTGTTTGAAAAAATTCTGCCAGAATTTGTATTGGCCGAAGGCGATGATTTTACCCATGCCATGGATGCTTTTATTGCGGAGCACCACATTGATATGATGCTGATGATTCCGAAAAAACATGGTTGGCTCGAATCTATTTTCCGCCGCAGCCATACTACGCGGCTTGCATTTCATACACATATTCCTTTGCTGTGTATCAAAGCCATTAGCTAACATATTTCGACTGAAAATAAGAAGCGGGTCCGGTAGTTGCCGGGCCCGCTTTTGTATACGTATGGTATTGTGCTTACTGTTGTTGTTTGCTAAATCCGCAATACACAAACTCCTGCCTTGCCGCAGCTGGCGTAATGTGCGTAACAGTATCGCATTTCAATTTATGAAACCGTCCTTCCATCAGTGAGCACATGCTGCCTTCGCTGTATTGCTGCACGGGCAGGCTGCTGCATTTGCTTGGGCCTTCTGTACTGAACGCAGCAATAATCACGTTGCCTGCCGCATATTTTTCAAGTAATTGCAAGTAGCGTTGCACATCGGCAGGGTTGGTGAGAAAATGAAATGCCGCCCGGTCGTGCCAGAGGGCAAAAGATTGCGTTGGTTCAAAGGTCAGCACATCACTCACTACCCATTGCACTTGTGCGGCAGCATCGCCCAGCCGTGCCTTGGCCCGTTCGAGGGCTGCGGCAGCAATATCTACCACCGTAATGTTGGTATAGCCCTGCGCCAGCAAGTGATCAACCAGCTTGCTATCGCCGCCGCCAATGTCGGCAATGGCAGCATCCTTCGGCAGGTTCAGTTCAGCAATCAGCGCCAGCGATTGTGCCGGTACTTCTTCCGTCCAGCTTACTTGCTGTGGGGTTTTAGTTTGATACACCGTTTCCCAATGTTGTTGCAGCAGATTTTTCATAGTACAAAATTGCTGCATATGGCTATTTTCCGGCGTGACAAGAGTTACCCAAACCACGGCTTTAAGAAAAAGGAATGTGCTGTTGCTAATGCGTTACAACTGTAAATAAATGCAGCACCGCATTGGTGCCAAGATTAGCTAAGGCGCTGCTAGCGTTTTGCATGCGTATTCTCACAGTGCTTTGATTGCTATAACCAGCATCTGAAGGGTCAATGCTGTGTGGTGTAAATACTACGGCTCCCCAATTACTCGCACCTGTACCGGGCACCAGTTGCGCTACCATTACCCGCACATTGTTGTTGTTGCCTGCAAAAGTGGGCACAATAAAAGCAACGTCTGCAACTTGGCCTGCATTGAGTGAAACGGTAAATGCGCCACTAGAAAAACCTGACCGCAATGTGGTGCCAGTGTTGCTGAGCATAATGGCCCTTCCTTCACTGGTTAGTTTGCCATCTACCGTAAGTGTACTGTTGAGGTTGGCAGCACCATCTACCCGTATGGTGCCGTTTACACCAAGGTTGGTGCCTATGAGAGCATTGCCATTTACATTCAATCTGTAGGTACTGCTAAAGTTGGTGCCAATGCCCATGTAGTCGGCTACAAAAGCAGAGCTGTTCAAATAAGTGTTGCCCCCAATTGTAGTTATACCTGCAATGGACGCACCGCCAGATATAATTGCACTGGCATCTGTATATATACTACTGGTAGCATGAATGGCGCCGCCCACATCGAGCCGGTAGCTGGGTTCTGTGTTGTTGATACCTACAAAACCGCTGGTATTAATAATCATTCTTCGGTTATTGTTGGTCCAAAAATCTAAGCCGTTTGTATTTACACCTGCTACTCCTTTATTGCTGGAAATAGCTGCCATACCATTGGTGCCAAACCTTAAGCTGGCACTATCGCCGGCACCGGTATTCATGTTGCCGGCATCTACCAATACGGTACCATTTACCGACAATAAACGAGTGGGATTGCTGGTGCCAATGCCCACATTTTGTGCTAATGCGACAAAGGCTAACAAAACAAGTGAACTTGTGAGAAAAAGTTTCATACGCAAGTGTTTTGAATGAGTAAAAAAATCATGTGTGCAAAAGAAATTGCAATGATGGATGAAACCTGGATTGGGTTTATAGGGCTGCAACCAAAATACAATAAATACAGGATTTGTACAAAATCCTGTTTGCTGCATTGGCTTTTGTAAAAGCTGTATACAAAAAACGCCGTGATAACAGGTGGGTTATCACGGCGATGCTGTTAAGTGTTGACTGACGAATATCAATCGTTTTGTACGGTCACAATTTTTAATTTCTTCAGCCCGGCTGGCATTTTCCAGGTTACTTCTTCACCAGCTCTAAACCCAATAATGGCTGCGGCCATGGGCGATAGTACCGATACTTTTTGTGCTTTCATATCGGCCTCGCCGGGCATTACCACCTGAAATACTTTTTCCTTGCCGGTATCTATATCCAGTATGGTTACGTGTGAACCAATGCGGATGGTGTTATTTGGAAATGCATTGTCTTTTACTACAATGGCCCGGCTTACTTCGTAGGCAAGGGTCATTTCATCTGCAGCTACCGTTTGCAGGTTGAGGATGTGCGACAGTTTGTTGTAATCTTCTTCGCAAAGAATAACTGGATTTGTATCAGTTTTCATGATAGCAATGGTTTTATGTAAGAAATAAAAAATTAGAAAGTACCATACCCAACGGCATGGTTGTAGTTGCCGAAAGGTAGTTACCCGGGAAAGACGATATAATTAAGGCGCATTGGCATGAGCAGCAAATATAGTCACTCCTGTGGGCATGTGTTGTTAAAGAGCAGGTTTAATGGCCTGCCTGCAATAAGCTGGTCGCAAATAATGACCAATGCATGACGAAGATTGATTGATTAGGTAGCCAATGTTGATCATGCATGAAAAAAATGAAATAGAACGGTCACCCTTTAATCATGGTGAGCATCATTTTAAAGGCCTGAGTGGCTTTCAGCGAATGCGGAATATTGGCAGGCATCAGCAGGCATTGGCCGGTGCGCAGCAAGTGCGGTATGGTACCGATGGTTATAGTAGCTTCTCCATCCAACAGTTGTACCAATGCAGCATGCGGTGAGCTGTGTTCGGCCAGGCCTTCGCCGCTATCAAACGCAAACAGAGAAATATTCCCGGCTTCATTTTTCAGTATCGTTTTGCTTACCACTGATCCGCTGGCATAGTCAATGTGGTGAGCAGCTACAAAAGGCTGTACATTATTATCTGCAACTGTATTCATGGTGGCTGGTATGTTTATAAACGATAAAAATACCAGCCGCGGCGTGGCCGTTTTGTGCTTTCAATCATAATGGAAAACAGAAGGCGGAATTGTACCGTATGGAAACCCATGTAACTGTGGCCGGCTGGAGCATGAGCACAGCACAGTAAAAAATCAGTATTTGGCAAGTTGCTTAGTTTTGACTCAATTTGTCACCATCGGAGATCGATTGCTTGGAAGACAACCTACTGCATAATGAGAAAGACCTGCTATGTAAGGTAGCTGACGGTGATGCCCTGGCATTTCGTCAATTGTTCAACCATTACCGAAACAAAATTTATTCGTTGGGTATGTACCTGACCAAATCTGAAACGCTGGCCGAAGAAATTGTGCAAGATGTTTTCATGAAGGTGTGGGAAAAAAGGGCTGAGCTGGTTGATATTCAGCAATTCAATAGTTGGCTGCGAAGGGTGGCTAAAAACACTTGTAGCAATTACCTGAGAGATTTGGCAGTGGAAAGACTGGCCATGAACAAATTGTCGGAAAAGCAGGATGCCTTGGCTGCCTCTGTGGAAAGCAATGTAATAGAGAAAGAATACCGGCAAATACTGGAAGAAGCCTTGCAACGGCTACCTCCACAACAAAAAAAAGTATACATACTAAGCCGGCAGGCAGGCAAGAAGCAGGAAGAAATAGCCCGGGAAATGAACATCTCTTTGTACACCGTAAAAGAGTACCTCAAATTGGCCCAGCGATCTGTACGCCAATACATTGCGCAAAGAATTGAATTGGTAGTAGCCGCAGCTGTTCTGCTGTATCTGAAATAATTTTTTCTTGTCTACCCCCTCCTTTTTTTCGTTGGCGTGTCTTAGTAGGAGGGAAATATTTTCCCAACAACGAATTGTATGGCCATGACGACAAATGAGCAAAGGCTGGAAGTGCTTTTTGACAAGTATATCCAACAGTCAATAAGTGCGACGGAAGAGCAGGAGCTGATGGCTTTGCTCGCCGATGCTTCTTTGGCTGCCAAGCGGGAAGCGCTGATTGAAAAAGTATATGACAATAGCACCGCGGATTTCAGTTTAACCCCCGAACAGTCTGATTCCATTTTTACCGCCATTATCCAGCCATCTTTACCGCAAACCAGGCAGGCCCCTATTGTAAAATTCCAGTGGAAACGCTGGGCTGTAGCTGCATCTATTCTCGCAGCCATTGCTTTTGGCGGGTATTTTATCCTCAGCAAAAACATTGCTCATCAGCAAGATGAATCTACTGCTGGCACACGGTCAGATGTAAAAGCACCTGCTACCAACAAAGCAATGATTACGCTTTCGAACGGGCAAAGTATTTACCTGGACAGTGTGGCAAACGGGCAACTATTGCAACAAAACGGGATTGAGATTGTAAAGCTTGCCGATGGTAAAATTGTTTATAAAGGCACTACTACCGAAGTATTGTACAACACACTCACCAATCCACGGGGCAGCAAAGTAATTGATATGGCATTGGCAGATGGTAGCCATGTATGGCTCAATGCCGGTTCCTCTATTTCATTTCCACTGGCATTTGTAGGCAAGGAAAGAAAAGTGTCCATTACCGGCGAAGCTTATTTTGAGGTAGCCAAAAATGCCGCTGCACCTTTTATAGTAGATATAAACGGAAAGTGCCATGTAGAAGTGCTGGGTACGCATTTCAATGTAAATGCTTATACCGATGAATCGGCGATAAAAACTACACTGTTAGAAGGTAGTGTAAGAGTGACAGCATCGGCTTCAAAAATATCGAAGCTGATTGAGCCTGGCCAACAGGCACAGTTGCATGCCAACGACCATTTTACTATACAAAAGAATGCTCCTATAGATGAAGTAATGGCATGGAAAAATGGCTATCTGAATTTCAACAATGCAGATCTGCCAACCGTAATGCGAAAATTAGAACGGTGGTACAATATTCAAGTGATGTATGAAGGAGAAGTACCGAGGCGTTCGTTTGGAGGAGAAATTCAAAATAGTCTTACACTCTCTCAAGTGCTGCACATATTAGAAAAAAATAACGTCCGATTTAAGGTAGACGGAAATAAACTGATTGTAAATAACTAATCGATTGCTCACACTGCCAATTCTTCCCACTTTCCATTTAGTCAACTTCTATGCTGAGTGAAAAAACGAGTTGAATTATAGAAGAAACAACGGACCGGAATCATTTATTCTTTTTTAAACCAAACACTGCAACGCTATGCAATTCTTCAGGTATGGCAGATTCAGACCTATGGGTCTAAAACGGCTCGCCATGAAAACGCCGATTGTGCTGCTAACAGCCATTTTACTTCTTACATCAGTAGGTGCAAACGCCCAACGGGTAAGCCTCTCTGGTAAAAACGTTCCCTTAAAACAAGTGTTTGAGTCAATCAAGACACAAACTGGCTACGTGTTCTTTTACGACATGGCCTTGATTAACCAGGCCGGACCTGTTTCCGTTGATCTGAAAAACGTAACTGTTGAAGCCGCGTTGAATCAGATTTTTACGAATCTCCCGCTGACCTGGATGTTGGAAAACAAAACCATCACTATTGTAAAAAAACCGGAGGATGCGCCTAAGGCAACCACAACAGGCTCTAGCAGTACATCAAATGCTACAGTAACCGTAAAAGGTGTAGTAAGAGAAGAAGGCGGAGCGCCGCTGCAAGGAGCATCTGTATTGCTGAAAGGCACTGCAAAAGGTGTAAATACCGATGCCAACGGACAATTTGAAATTGAAGTGCCCGACAACTCATCCAAAATATTGGTGATTTCATATGTGGGTATGGAAGAAAGAGAGATTAATGTGGCAGACAAAACCGCTGTACAAGTAGTGCTCAACAAAAGAGAAGTACTGCAAGAAGAAGTGGTGGTGGTAGGTTACGGCACGCAAAAGAAAACATCTGTAACAGGTGCTGTGGCACAAATAGGCACTAAAGAACTGCAGGCCGCTCCGGTATCCAATGCTTCTCAGTTGCTGGTGGGCCGCATGCCAGGTCTCATTACCAAAACGGCTTCATCATTGCCCGGCAGCGATGCTGCTGCATTACAAATCAGGGGCTATGGTAATGCACTGATTATTGTGGATGGTTTGCCCACACCTTTCAACAGAATTGATCCCAACGATATTGAATCCATTTCTATTTTGAAAGATGCCTCTGCTGCCATTTACGGAGCAAGAGCCGGTAATGGTGTAATACTGGTAACCACTAAGCGGGGAAAATCCGGAGCGCCACAAATTTCGTATACCGGCAACTACACTTTTCAAATGCCCTCGGCCTTTCAAAATACAGTGAATGCCGGCGACTATGCAGAATTGCGCAGAGAGGCAGCTCTCAACTATCAGCAGAGCCCCGGCGAGTTTACGCCAGAAGTGGTGCAAAAGTTTAAAGAAGGTACCGAGCCTAATTATCGGTCTTACAACTGGAGAGATGCATTGTTCCGCACAGGTGCACCTATGATGCAACACAGCGTAACAGCCAGCGGTGGTACACAAGGGTTGAAATACTTTGGTTCTTTTGGCTATACCGATCAGGAAAGTGTATTCACTTCACCCGATTACTATTACAAGCGATACAATGCTCGTTTGAACCTCGATGCCACCATTGCTAAAAACCTCAGCCTGCGGTTTGATATGCAATACCGTTGGCAGCAAAGCCAGCGGGTGAGTACGGTAGAAGATATCATGGTTGATTTCAGTACCGCACAGCCTCGCTATTCTCCCTTCTTGCCCGATCCAACCAGAAATGCCTACTCAGGTTTTCAGGGAAGAAACCCCGTACTGCGTACACAGGCCGACCGTACCGGCTATAACCGAACCAGCTCTAACTTTTTTAATGGTCAGGTTGGGCTGAGCTATAAAGTACCTTTTGTAGAAGGGCTCCGGGTGGGTGCTGACCTGCTGATTAGTCAGTCTGCTGATTATTACAAAACATTTAGTTTGCCTGCAGAAGTGTACAACTATGATTGGGAAACCCAAGCATACACACTCTTGGGCAATCAGGGAAACTTTATCAACCTGAGAGAGCGGATTGAGCGGTTCTATCAGATATACCCCATGCTCAAAATAAATTACGACAGAACATTTGGCTCTCATAAAATCAGCGCCTTTGCATTGGCAGAGCAATTGCAAAACGGAGGCAACTCTGTGATGGCTTATCGCCAGAACCTGCTATCGCAAGAAATTCAACAATTGTATGCAGGCGGTGTAGATTTTCAGGATAATAATGGAACACAAAGCCAGGATGCACGTATTGCCTATGTGGGCAAGCTGAATTACGAATATGCCGGCAAATACCTGACAGAATTTATCCTTCGTGCCGATGCCAGCGCCAACTTCCCTGCCAACTCACGTTGGGGCTATTTCCCCGGCGTATCTGTAGGTTGGGTGTTTAGCAGAGAAAAGTTTATGGATAAGGCCAGCTCATGGTTGAGCAACGGTAAGCTCAGGCTTTCGTATGGTCAATCGGGCAATGATAATACCAGCCAGTTCAGCTACCTGACTGGTTACGAAATCAACTCCAGCTATATCATTGGCAATACCAACTACCGAACCATTACTACTTCTGGCCTTGCTAATCCGAATATTACATGGGAGAAAATCACCAACTTCAATGCCGGTTTAGATCTGTCGTTTTTCAGAGGAAAACTGTCTTTCGAGGGTAACGTGTTTTATCGCATCCGTGATGGTATCCTTGGTATTCCTCAGCGTACAATTCCTTCCACTTTTGGTGCTGTTTTGCCTCCTGAAAACATCAACAAGCAAAGCAATCGTGGCTTCGAATTCATGTTCACGTATCGCCCCAAAATTGGTGCTGTTGATTTTACGTTTGTTCCCACGTTTACCGTTTCCAAAAACAAATGGGAATTCTTTGATGAGGAAGATTTTACCGACCCTGATCAAAAGCGGATTTCTCAAAGAACGGGAAGGTCTGCAAACCTGGCATTCGGCTACCTCACTGATGGCATATTTATGACGCAGGAAGAAATCAATAAGCTTACCTACAATCAGGATCAAAACGGCAACACTACGCTGAAGCCGGGCGACATCAAAATTATTGATCGTAACAACGATGGTGTCATCGACTTTAAAGATCAGGATGTAATAGGAAAGGGCTCGTTGCCTGAGTTGGTTTATAGCCTGTCTATGGGAGCTGCATGGAAAGGATTATCGATAGAAATGCTTTGGCAAGGTGCCACCGGCTTTAATTTTTACGTAGCTGGTTCTGCGGCGTCTATGTTTTCCAATGAATCTATACCACACGACTATCATTATACATATCGCTGGCAGCCCGATCCAAACGATCCTACCAGAAACATCAATCCCAATGCACAGCTGCCCGCAGCCTCTTTGGGCCTGAACCAAAACAATGGTAAGACCTCCGATTTTTGGATGAAGGACCCAACCTTTATTCGGTTGCGTAATGTGAATGTTTCTTACAACCTGACCGGAAATTGGGTGAAGAAAGCCGGATTCAAAAACCTGCAGGTATTTGCATCAGCTACCAACCTCATCACTTTTAGCAAGTTGGGTATTTATAAAAACACTTTTGATCCCGATGCCGATGTGAATGGAAATGGACGTAACTATCCCATCCACAAAAACTTTTCCGGCGGCATCAGATTCACGCTTTAATAACACTGAAAATGTTTGATATGAAAAAAGCGCTTATTGTTTGCATGACCTTTGCCTTGTGGGGTTGCTCCAAGGTGCTGGATATACAACCACTGGACAGAATTTCTGAATCAGCTCTTTTTAAAGACAAAAACCTGATTGAAGCCAACCTGCTCAACCTGTACGATAAAACACGTTTTCAGGAACTGGGCAACCAGGAAAACTTCCGCATGGGCAACCTGGCCGGTATTGGCGGCGAAGCCAGACCTTTTGGCGACTGGCAGGATCCCTTCATTGTTTCTTTCAGAAACTGGGATGTATCTACCGGCGCAGGTCTTTTTGACTATTGGGCCTATAATGTCATCCGTGAAATAAATGAATTCATTGCGGGTGTTGGAAGTTCTACATTAGAAGAACCATACAAGGTTCAGAAAATAGCCGAAGCACGTTTCTTGCGTGGTTTCATTTACCACCAAATGGTAAAGCGTTTCGGCGGTGTACCCATTGTTACCAAAGTATATAAGTTGGATGATCCTCAAGAGGAATTGTTTCCTGCAAGAAACAAAGAGGCTGAGGTGTACGACTTTATAGGTAAAGAAATGGACGAAATTGCACAAGTACTTCCTGCTACTTATCCTGATAGGGATTATGGACGTCCCACCAAATTTGCAGCCTTGGCACTTAAGAGCCGTGCCATGTTGTATGCTGGTAGCATTGCCCAATTTGGTACTGTATATGCCGATGGTATTACGGGTATTCCTTCATCAGAAGCTACCCGCTATTATACAGCTGCGCTGGATGCTTCTCAGCAAATTATGAATCAACCTACCATTGCGTTGTACAATAAAGTGCCTTCCGATCCGGTAAAAAACTTCGGGCAGCTGTTTACTGATGAAGCACAAAACCCCGAAATCATTTTTGCAGTACGGTGGGATGCTAAATTGCTGAAAGGTCACTCTTGGGACAACCTCTGTACACCTGCTGGTTTTAGTTCTGGTTGGAACTCGAACTTCGGCGTGTTTGTTGATTTGCTCGAACTGTTCGATTTTCAGGATGGCGGCTCAGGTGTAATTCCCCGCAATCAGTTTGTGGCATCGAGAACGTGGCGTGCCGACTCGCTGTTTGGTCGCCGCGATCCTCGCTTCAGGGCTTCTGTTTTCTATCCTGAGTGTACTTGGCAAGGCAAAAAAGTGTTTTTCCAAACCAGCACTATCTACACCAATCCAGCTACCGGTTTACGAACCACCAGCACCAGCGAAACTTTCATGATTCCCAATTCAGTTTCAGCTGAGTTTCCCGATGGATTTTTTGGCAAAGGACCATTGCGCAATACGCAACGTACCGGTATGCTCATTCGCAAACGGGTTGACGAAAGTCTGCTACCTGCTGCCAGTGGCCAGTCAAGCACCGATTTCATTGTGTTCCGTTTTGCAGAAATATTGCTCAACTACGCTGAAGCAGCGTTTTATCTCAACAGAACAGAAGATGCCAGAACTGCCATCAACAGAGTTCGTCAAAGAGCTGGTATGCCTGCCCGTACTGCTATCACCGAAGCCAACATTCGCCAGGAAAGACAAGTAGAACTGGCGTTTGAAGAACACCGCTATTGGGATTTGCGCAGGTGGCGTATTGCAGAGCAAGTACTGCACAACAGGCGCCTGCAGGGTTTTGACTTTGTATACGACTTCGATACCAAGCGATACAGGGTGACCCTGAAAAATGCAGAAAGCCAAGCCAGAACTTTCTTGCCCCGGCACTATTATTTCCCATTGGGTATTGGAAGAACGGCAGACAATCCTAAACTGATAGAAAACCCCTTGTATTAATTACCGATATCAAACATAAAGAGGGGTTGGTATCTATACCAATCCCTCTTTATTACTTCACCAATACAAAAGCGATAATTAGTCGTGTTATGCTACGCTATTGTAGCACAACAAAAGAGTAGAAATACATGCAATTAACTGCCGAAAATGTAGTTGCGCCAATTTCTATATCACAGAAAGTAAATCAGGAAATGGAGAAGAACATGGTAAATCGTAGCCGTTTATTATTGAGAGGTTTGCTGGCTGTAGCTGCAGTTTGGATGGGCCACATCAGCAATAGCATAGCCCAAGGTGCCGGAAAGGGAAAGCCAATGAATGTTATTTTCATTCTTACCGATGATCATCGTTTTGACTTTATGGGCTTTACAGGTAAAGTACCCTGGTTGGAAACACCCGCCATGGATCTGTTGGCGAAGCAAGGTGTGTGGGTGCGCAATGCCACAGTCACCACGGCCTTGTGTTCACCATCACGGGCATCTATTCTTACCGGGCAATATGCGCATACCCACAAAGTGGTTGACAATTTTTCGCCCTTGCCAGACAACTTGAATTTCTTTCCTGAATACTTGCAGAAAGTAGGATACAGCACCGCCTTTTTTGGTAAATGGCACATGGGGCATGCTGGCGATGATCCGCAAAAAGGTTTCAACCATTGGGAAAGTTTCAAAGGGCAGGGAGTGTATTACAATCCTTTGCTCAATATCAATGGCCAGCGTACGCAATACAAAGACAGTACATACATCACCGATCTCTTGACCGACCATGCTACCAACTGGATGCGGCAGCAACCGAAGAATAAACCCTTCTTCATGTACGTGTCGCATAAAGGTGTACACGATGAATTCATGCCTGCCAAGCGTCATCGCAACAAGTATCACGGCCTGCCCATTAATTATCCTTCTACCATCAACTTAACCGCTACTGAAAAAAGCAAGCTGCATGGCGATGTGTGCAAAAGTCCGATTGCAGCAATGGTGAAAAATGATACCAATTACAACGTAAAAGATATTCCGCAATGGGTGTGGGCACAACGCAACAGCTGGCACGGTGTCGATTTTATGTATGACGGCCGTGTACAGTTCGATGATTTTTATTATCGCTATTGCGAAACATTGCTGGCCATTGATGAAAGCATTGCCAGCATTCGTAAATCTGTAGAAGAGTTAGGTATTGCAGACAATACGATGATCATTTACATGGGCGACAATGGTTTCCTCATGGGCGAACATGGACTCATTGACAAACGCAACATGTACGAAGAAAGCCAGAAAGTGCCGCTGCTGGTGTATGCACCCGGCATGCCGCATAATGGTAAAGCAATTGATCAAATTGTGCAGGGTATCGATATTGCTCCTACAGTACTGGAAGTAGCAGGTGTAACCAAACCTGCTCAAATGCAAGGACAATCATTTTTGCCCTTGCTGCAGGATAAGCAAGTGAGCTGGCGCAACAAAGCATTTTACGAATACTACTGGGAGTTCTCTTATCCGCAAACGCCCACCACATTGGGTGTAAGAGAAGGTTCGCACAAATTTATTTTCTACCCCGGTCTTTGGGACGTATCAGAGTTTTATGACTTGAGTACCGACCCCGAAGAAAAGAAAAACTTATACCGGCATCCGGCGTGGCAAAACGAAATTGCCCGTATGCGTAAAGAGTTATGGAAATGGCTGGAAGAAACCGGTGGATTACAAATTCCATTAAAGCCGATTACTGAAAAGAGAGGAGATTATGGAAGCAAGGGTTTGTATTAAAACATCTTTCATGAAAGTGGTAGCACATAAACATATTGCAACGTTTGTTTTCACGGGCTTGTTGATGCTTTGTGGCAACCATTCGGTTGCGCAAAAGCAACCCAACTTTGGTTTGTCGAAAAAGCAGCCTGAAACTACTTTACCCAAAGGCAAAGCGCCTTTTCAAACAGCGGTTGAAAAACCAAGATCAGGAAAAGCGGGTGAAGCATCAGCACTAGGTAATGCTACTTATAGCATTACCAGTGGTTGGGAATTGACAGACGAACCAACGTATCTGCTCGGCAACGCCGCTGTGTTTAGCGAAGCCATCAACAGCAAGGGTTGGTGCGATGCAGTGGTACCCGGTACTGTGTTAACCTCATTGGTAGCAGCAGGAAAATATCCCGATCCATATTTTGGTTTGAACAACATGGCCATTACTGATTCTTTGTCGCGGAAAGATTGGTGGTATCGTACCACATTCGAAACGCCAAACAATGAACAAGGGAAATTAGCATGGCTTTGCTTCAATGGTATCAACTACAAAGCAAAGGTTTGGCTGAATGGTCATTTCTTGGGTGATATCAAAGGTGCTTTCATTCGCGGCAAGTTTAATGTGACCAATCATTTAAAAACGAACGGCCGCAATGTGTTGCTAGTGCAAATGATGCCGCCACATAACCCGGGCATTCCTGATGAGCAATCAGCATTATCTGGCATGGGTAAAAATGGTGGTGTACATACATTGGATGGCCCCACTTTTTTTGCAACCGAAGGCTGGGATTGGATACCCGGCATCAGGGATCGCAACATGGGTATCTGGCAAGATGTACAACTTTCATTCACCGGCAGTGTCACCTCTTCCGATCCACAGGTGATTACTGATTTGCCCTTGCCCGATACAACGAGTGCAAGTGTAACACTGCGTACCTCAGTAACCAATAACAGCGCCACTGCACAAGAAGCAACCATTCAATTTTCATTTGAAGGTGTGTCGGTACAAAAGAAAGTACAGTTGGCTCCCGGACAGTCGTTGCCTGTTGCGTTTACACCTGCTGATGATGCACAACTCAATGTGAAAGCCCCACGCCTGTGGTGGCCCAATGGTTATGGCTTACCCAATTTGTACAACGCTACCATTAAAGTGATTGATGCAAAAGGCGTGGAAGAAACCAAACAATTTCGTTTTGGCATCAGAGAGTATGCCTACGAAATGATGGCGGATACGGATACGAAACAAGCAGTACGATTTGCATACAGTCCAACAGATATTAAAGTAGACAAGCCCATCATTGATTTTACAAAGCGCCGTGCTTTCAAAGAGAAGATTTTTATACCTACACTGCGTCAGGAATTTCCATTGGAAAAAATGGAAGTATTGCCAAACAATGACAACCCATTTTTGGTGATTAAAGTGAATGGCGTTGCCGTGTATTGCAAAGGTGGTAACTGGGGTATAGATGATGCCATGAAAAAAGTAAGCCGCGAAAATCTGGAACCTGCTTTTCGCTTGCATCGTGAAGCCAACTTCAATATGATCCGTAACTGGACAGGTGAAAGTACAGAGCCTGTATTCTTTGATTTGGCTGACGAATACGGCATGCTGGTGTGGAATGACTTTTGGCTCAGCACCGAAGGCTTCAACCTCAACCCAAGCGATGATCAATTGTTTTTGGACAATAGTTTGGACATGATCAGGCGTTACCGCAATCATGCATCCATTGCTATTTGGTGCCCAAGAAATGAAGGCTATGCGCCGGCAGGTATTGAAAACGATTTGGCTACACAAGTGGCTAAAGAAGATGGCACCCGTCATTACATTGGCAACTCAAGAGAAATCAATTTGCGGCAGAGTGGCCCCTGGCATTTCTTCGTGAACAACAAAGATTATTTCACGAAACAAGGTGATGGTTTTACAACGGAGATTGGTACGTTCTCTGTTCCTGAAGCAAGTACTATCCGCAAGTTTATGGCACCCGAAGATCAGTGGCCGATTAATGATGTATGGCATTACCACGATTTGCATACCAATAATCAGAACTTGGAAGGTTATTTGCATACAGCAGATAGTTTGTATGGTGTTTCTACTGGTTTGGATGATTTTAACCGCAAGATTCAACTCATCAACTACGATAGTCACAGAGCCATTTTTGAAGCATGGAACAACAAACTCTGGAACAACAGCAGCGGTGTGTTATTGTGGATGAGTCATCCTGCATGGCCGAGCATGATTTGGCAAACCTATTCATGGGATTTTCAAACGCATGGTTCTTTCTACGGTTCTAAAAAAGGATGTGAACCACTGCACATTCAAATGAACCTGCACAACAATCAGGTGATTGTCGTAAATACTTCTGCGAACAATCTGCAGGCAGCCAATGCTGTAATGCAGGTGTACAGCTTGGAAGGAAAACTGTTGCAAAGCAACACCGCAGCCGTTGATATTAAGGCCAATGTAAAAGCCGATGTGTTTGCAGCTACGTTGGATGAAGCCAGCTTGCCTGCCAACTATTTTGTTCGTCTTTCTCTGAAGGATAAAAAGGGAAATGTATTGGCCGCCAACGACTATTGGAAAGCCAATGCCAGCACCGGTCATTTCAAAGCATTCAATCAATTGCCTTCAGTAACACTTAGCGGTAATGCAACACGAGTGGGCAACGGACAAATGAAAATTGAGCTGGAAAATAAAACCAAGCATCCTGCTATTGGTGTTAAGTTGGATGCGCTGGACAACGCCGCACAAATACTTTTGCCGGCTTATTTCAGCGATGGGTATTTCACCTTGCTACCCGGCGAAAAGAAAACCATTTACCTGGACATGAGTGATACCAAGGCCGTAGCAAAAATTGCCATCAACGGATATAATCTTTCAGGAAGCATTGCGATTAAAAAGTAACAAGATGAAACTCGTTGTAACGTTTATTACAGTGCTGCTATCGGTTGTTGCCCATGGGCAGAAGCCGGTAACCTACGATGCTGTGATGCCATTGGAGCCGTACAATTTTGTGTTGGGTACCAATTGCATTGGTGGTAAGTATCAGTTCTCCAACGAATCGAAATTGGTAGAACAGGCGAAGCATATCAGAGCCATGGGTTCCAACATCCTGAAGATTTCGCTGGGTGCCAATTCGCCAAAGGCTTATGGCTTGATGGTTGATGCAACACCAACAACAACATTGGGTTTGTTTAACGCCAGCCCAGAGTACAAGAAAGTATTTGACATGGATTTCAAATACATCTTTACCTGGGTGCATACCATCACGGGTATCAATTGGAAGAAGGGCATTAACCCTGAGCAAGAGCAACGCTTGTATGATGAAATGTTTGATTTTGCTACGTACCTGCTGACTACTTACAACAACTCTGGCAAAACATTTTTGATTGGCAATTGGGAAGGCGATTGGTTGTTGCTGCCCGATTACAACCGCACTGCAGCTCCACCACAGGAGCACCTGAAAAACATGACGAAGTGGTTTCAGATTCGGCAACGTGCCATTGATGATGCCAAGAAAAAATCAGCATCCAACAATGTGCAGCTCTATCATTACATCGAAGTAAACCTGGTGCTGAAAGGCATGAAGGGTGAGCCTTGCATTGCCAGCAGTGTGCTGGCACAGGCCAATCCCGATTTGGTGTCGTACAGCAGTTACGAGGCCATCAAGAACAGAACGTACACTGAAAAGAAAGAACAGTTGAACAGCATCTTCAACTATCTGGAAAAGCAGCTGCAGCCCAAAGAAGGATTGCCATTTTCCCGCAGGGTGTACATTGGTGAATACGGGTATCATGCAAACATTAATAAGCCCGAATCGTTTACCAAACAGTACAATGAAACAAAGGAAATCATGCAGATTTCATTGGAGCTGAATTTGCCTTTTGCCTTGCATTGGCAGATGTACAACAACGAGTATGAAGCCAATGGTGAGTCGAAGCAGATGTCGCTGATAAATGAGCAGGGTGAAAGAATGCCGCTCTACTTTTTACACCAACAATTTTACCAACAAATGAATCAATACCTGATGCGGTATAAAGCGGACAACAAAGCATATCCTACAGCAGAAGCCTATCGGCAGCAGGCATTGTCGGTATTGGCAGCATTGAAGTAATTATAAAAACTGAATACAAACCATATAAAAAATACACTATGAAGAAAGGAATGCAACGATTGCTGTTACCTCTTTTGATGGTCATTTTCTTCGCCTGCAAAAAAGACGGGACGAACAATACTGGCGGTGGTGGCACTACTCCGCCGGTGAGCAATGACTTGTCGAAACTGGAAGCATACAACTTCGTGTTGGGTACACACGCCATTTCAAAAAGCTATCAGTTTACCAGCGACAACAAACTGGTAGAGCAGGCCAAACGAGTTCGTGAAATGGGTTCCAATATTTTGAAGATTAGCATGGGGCCTAACTCAACAGATATTTATGATATCACAGAAACCACCAAGAGTACCACGGTATTGGATTTGTTTACCAAAAACCTGCCGTACAGAACGGCACTGGATATGGATTTCCGGTACATCTTCATGTGGGTGCATACTTTAACCGGTATCGATTGGAAAAACGGCATCAATGCCACACAGGAAAAAACCTTGTACGATGAGATGTACAATTTTGTATCGCATCTGCTGACCCGATATAATAATACTGGCAAAACATTTTTGATTGGCAACTGGGAAGGCGACTGGATTTTGCTGCCCAGCTACGACAGAACACAAACGCCTTCGCCCACTTTTGTGAGCAACATGGTGAAGTGGATGCAGATACGGCAAAAAGCCATTGATGATGCAAAGGCTGCCAGCACTGCCACTAACGTTTCTGTGTATCATTACATAGAAGCCAACCTGGTAGAAAAAGGTATGGCTGGCCAAGTGTGTGTAGCGGAAAGTGTACTGCCCAATGTGAATGTAGATTTAGTGTCTTACTCCAGCTACGAAGCCATCAAAGACAAGACGTTTGCCAAAACAAAAAGCGACCTCGAAGCCATTTTCAATTACCTGGAAACGAAGCTGCAACCAAAGGCTGGTTTGCCCTTTTCAAGAAGAGTATTTATTGGTGAGTATGGCTATCAGGGCAATGCGGCCAACTCTGCCTCTATGCTGGCCCAAACCAGTGAAACCAAAGAGCTGATGCGCATTTCTTTTGAACTCAACCTGCCATTTGCCCTGCACTGGCAGATGTATAACAATGAATATGAAAACGGTGTATCGAAGCAGATGTCGCTGATTAATGAAAGCGGTACCAAAATGCCGCTCTACTTTACGCATCAGAATTTCTACATCAAAATGAATAACTACCTGAAGGCGTATAAAACCACCAACGGTACGTATCCATCTACAGAAGATTACAGAAAGAAAGCCCTGGAAGTATTGGCGACTTTGTAGTGATCAACCCTCACTTGTATAGCACACGCTGTTCGGTAATGCGGTTACCGGGCAGCGTGTTTTTTTTGGTGGCTACGGCTTCACCATCGCAAATGGCGAAGAGCGGAGAAATGTTTCAATGGTTCGTGAGCCAAGAACCAAGGCGGAGAATAGTTGATTAATTGGTAAACGCTACAAAATTGAAAAATGCGTCTGCCAGGTCTCCGGTGGTAGTATTTTTTACATACAGTTCAAGTTGGTTAGACAAACTGCCCTGGCTTGCCCCAATGGAAATATTGGTGGCTGTGGGCGTAGCTATTACCACCGTAGTGGTATTAAAGTCGTTGGACGTAATCCGGAAAATACCTGTACCTAATTTACTTACCGAAAAATTCCCCGATCCCGAAACGATTGTGGCGTTTGCTCTTATCAGCCCATAAGCTACCGGCAACATATTGGCGGCGCCATTATTGGTTCGAAACATTTTACCTGACAAATTAATGTTTCCGCCAACATCCAGGCGGGCCACGGGGTCCGAAACATTGATGCCTACAAAGCCTCCGCTCTCTACCGTAAGCCGGTCACTTCCACCCAGCCGCACAATAAACTTTCCGAGTGTATTGCCTGAAAATGTCCCAATCCGCAGGTTGTCGCCCGAAAGTTGCAAAAAGGCTTTATCCACCGCCGCATTTTGAAAAGAAAAAAGCCCTGCAGGGTTGTTCATGATAATTTCTCCGCTGCTTTGCAGGTCGCCACTCAGGCGAATATTGCCGGTAACATGCAATTTTTCCTGTGGGTTTGCATTGCCAATCCCTATCAATTTTGTGGTGTTGTAAACGTCCGTGCTGTTATAAGCCCATACATCATTGCTGAGAATATATCGCCAGATGCCATCCATATACACATAAATCCGTTCGGTATCTGTATCATATACCGTAAGACCATTCAGTGGCAAAATAATAGCATTTCGTTGGGCACTCGTCATCCGGGGCGGTAAGAAACCACGTGATGTGCTGGCTATATGCAGTTCAGCACTGCTGTGCGGACTGGTGGTGCCAATGCCAATATTTTGAGCACTTAAATAGAGATGGCTTCCCCAAAGAAAAACCACTAAGTAAATGATTTTCATTTCATACTTTTTTGAAAGAGTGAGGGGTGGTAACAGGGATAGTTTCATTGTATTTGATTTATTCAATCTGAAATTTTGAGAATGGAGAAAATTTAGAGTACTATAGGCTAGTAAGATAATTCTAAATATCCGGCAAAAGAATAGGTCTTTAATCCTTACTGTTCTGGATTTGCAATCCTGAAACCATATCGACGAGTTTGTAGCACATAAAAAAAATACGCTGCTTTTGCGGGTTTAAAATCCGCCTATTCAGCTTCTACATTACAAAAGTCGAAGCGCAGCATAAAAATGCCTCCGCGAAAATCTGTCCAAAATCCGCTCCATCCGTGTCCTATCCATCAGCTTAAATATTTCCCCACTATCGGCATTCTTCTACCCACACCAAAGGCCTTGGGGCTTACCCGTATGATGGGGCAAAACTGATTGCGTTTGTATTCGTTGATGTTCACCATGCGTAGCACCCGGTCTACCAGAGCCGCATCAAAGCCCATGGCTTTTATTTCATTTGGCCCCTGTCTGCGTTCGATATACTGGTACAGCAGCGGGTCGAGCACATCGTATTCCGGCAGGCTGTCGCTGTCTTTTTGGCCGGGGCGCAGCTCGGCACTCGGTGGTTTGGTGATGATGTTTTCCGGAATCACTTCCCCGTCATTATTGATGTAGCGGGCCAGCGCATACACCTGCAGTTTGTAGCAATCGCCCAATACACCAAGGCCGCCGGCCATATCGCCGTAGAGGGTGCCGTAGCCGGTGCTCAGTTCGCTTTTGTTGCTGGTGTTGAGCAGTATGTAATTAAACTTATTGGCAATGGCCATCACCAGATTGCCCCGCACCCGGCTTTGGATATTTTCTTCTGCTACATTAAACGGCAGATCGCCAAACAAGGGTTGCAACTCCGTGGTAAACTGATCGAAGATGTTTTTAATCGGCACAATGTCGTAAGGGTTCTGCAGGTTGCGGCTCAGCTGCACGGCATCGTCTACGCTGTGGCCGGTGCTGTACTGCGAGGGCATGAGGATGGCCCGCACATTGGCGGCACCCAATGCCCGTACGGCCAGTGCCAGCGTAACGGCACTGTCAATACCACCACTGCTGGCCACTATGGCTTGTTGAAAACCCATCTTGCCAAAATAATCCTGAATGCCAAGGATAATCGCATCGTGTATTTGTGCAATGTTCAGTTCGGCTTCCAGGCCATGCGGTGTCAGTTCTTTATCGGGCACCCGGCTGGCGGGTTCCAGTATGGGGGCATCTATGCTGCCATCTTCCCGCAGGGTAAAGTATTGCAGCGATTCGGTAAACATCGGCAGCTGACCACAGAGGTTGGCATCCTTGTCAAACACGAGGCTGGCGCCATCAAACACAATCTCGGTTTGGCTGCCTACAGCATTGCAGTAAAACATGGGCAGCTTGTATTTCAGCACATTAGCTTTAATGGTGGCTTTGCGGTCTTCATCATGCGTGTAATCGAATGGTGAAGCGCTGAGGTTGAGCATTACATCGGGTTGCTGTTTCATCAGCTCATCCATGGGGCAAATGCGGTACAGCGGATTGTCGCCCAGGTTCCAGATGTCTTCACAAATGGTGACCGCCAGTTTCCTGCCTTTGAAGTGTACAATGTTCCATTGGTAGGCCGGTTCAAAATAGCGGTTCTCATCAAACACATCGTAGGTCGGCAGTAGTGTTTTATGAATGGCCTGCTGCACTTTCCCTTCATATAAAAAGTAAGCTGTATTGAAGAGGTCTTTGCCTTTGAGATTGGGGTTTCGTTCTGGTGCACCCACCAGTGCCGCTATGCTGTCGCAATGTGCAGCAATCTGCGAGAGTGATTGTTGGCATTGGTGAATGAAATCATCAAACTCCAAGAAGTCACGGGCAGGGTAGCCACAAATACTGAGTTCGCTAAACAGAATGATGTCGGCACCTGCAGCTTTCGCTGTTTCAATGGCCTCAATAATGTGCTGCATATTGCGGGCAAAATTGCCGATGTGATAGTTCTGTTGGGCGATGGCGATTTTCATATATAGATCGAATGAATGCTGTTGATGGATAGGCCGCTAAGGTAGCAAGATGCCGGCATTGGCAGGGTAGTGCTACCTTTAAGCTGCAACAACGATTGCTGCCATGATTACAGGAGAACAAGTTTCACAATTATTAATGGCCTTATTGGTAGGCGGTATTATCGGTGCCGAGCGGGAATACCGCAGCAAGTCGGCGGGTTTTCGTACCATGATGCTCATCAGCATTGGCGCCTGTTTGTACACCATGCTCAGCCCCATGATTGGCTCCAGCGTGGCACCAGAACGCATTGCGTCCAACATTGTGGTGGGCATTGGTTTTGTGGGTGCCGGTGTTATTTTCAAAGGCAACGACCGGGCACATGGCCTTACCACGGCAGCCAGTATTTGGGTAACAGCCGCACTGGGTATGGCCGTGGGAGCGGGGCATCCGTGGTTTGCCTTGCTGGCTACGGGTATTGTGTTTGTGGTGATGGCTTTTTTGCCCAAGCTCGAAGTCATCATCGACCGGGTGAATTTGCAACGGACGTACTACTTGGTAACCCATAGCCATCAGGGCGATTTGCTGCACATCGAAAACATGCTGAAAGCAGCAAGGCTGCAATATAAAATCAACAGCCACCGCCGGGCCAACGGCACGGTAGAAAGCAGCTGGTATGTAGAAGGTCCGCAAAAACGCCACCTGCGGCTGGTAGACAAAATGATGCACGACGAACGCATCCTCGAGTTCAGGTATTGATGTTTACTTCGTCGTATTCAGGTAGCAAAGGATTACTAGCATTTTAAGTTGAGTATCATTTGCATTCAGGAAATCGCTTTCACAGGGGGAGGCGTTGGCTGGGCAAAACGGCCGGAGGCTTCGGGTTTGCCTTGATCCCGATAGCTATCGGGATTCTTTGGTTACTTTCTTTTTTTCAAGAAAAAGAAAGTAACAAGGCTGGGTAAAAAGACGCCTTGATTCTATTAAAACAGCTGCAATTCATTGTTGCCTTTAGCAACAAAAGAAATGGAAAGCGACTTGATGCTTTCCACAGCTTTGTATTTTCCTTGTCCAATAAATTCCAACACACATCGTTCTTTTGCGGTATGGTAAAAAGAATAATGCTGTGGATGAGCCTGCTGGCGGGTGTGTATGCTTGTAACAGCGGACAGCAAAAGCCTGATGTCAGTGCCTTTTCGGCCAGCGTCACCACCCAGCGGTTTGATCAATCTTTTTTTGCATTGGATACCAACCAGCTGGTGCCCGGCCTCAACCAATTGCAGCAGCAGTATCCCGGTTTTTTACAAAACTACCTGAGCTCCATGCTCGGCATCAACCCCGGCGATCCGCAGGCGCTGGCGGCCATCACGGCTTTTTTGCGCAGCTATACACCCGTGTACGAAGTAGCCAATGGCGTGGCCAATCAGCATTTGCCCCAATTGGAAAAAGACATGGTAGAAATGCTGCGCTACCTGCAGCATTATGTGCCCGGCTACAAACCCGATTCGCCCTTTGTCATTACTACTTTCATCAGCCCCATGGATGCGTATGAGCCGTTTGCCATTGGCGATTATGGTGATGTGCGTACCCAAAATGGCGTGGGCATTGCCCTGCAGTTGCACTTGGGCGAGCAGGCACAGGTGTACGACGAAGGCAAACGGGCCGGTGTGTTTTTCGATTATCAAACCCGTCGTTTTACCCCCGCCACTATGCTGGTAAATGCGACTAAGAATTTGATTGAAGATGAATTCCCTTACAAGCCCGAAAGCCTGACGCTGCTGGAAGACATGGTGGAAAAAGGCAAACGCATGGCGCTGTTGCAACGCCTGCTGCCCGATGTGCCCGATAGCCTGCAGCTGGGCTACACCGGCAAGCAGGTAAAAGGTTGCGAAGCCAACGAGGCACTTATCTGGAACTTCTTTATGAAAAACGATTTGCTGTACAGCAAAGACCCACTCATCAACCAAGGCTATCTGAAAGATGGTCCCAAAACCCAGGAGCTGGGCGAGGGTGCCCCGGGTTATATTGCGTTGTTTGTAGGCCGGCAAATAGTGAATGCCTACCTGACCAAATTTCCCGACACCAAATTTCCTGACCTGATGAAAATGCCCGCCCGGCAGCTGTTTGAGCAAGCGGGGTATAAGCCTTGAGAAATAAGAAAGAAGGAATAAGGAATAAAAAATAAGCAATAAGGAAGTAGGAGAAGGCTGCAAAAATGACAAACAAACCTCCCAACTTGTGATTCCGATAGCTACCGGGACGTAAACCCGTCAACTGGTCAACCTTCAAATTAATTTCCCTTAAAAGGCGCCACCATATCAAAGGCGGGAATATCCACGCTAAATTCTTTTTGGCTCAGCAGGTTTATCATGGTGTAAAAGCCGTGCATTTTGCCCATATCAGAACGGAGGTTGCAGCCACTCACGTAGCGAAATACTTCGCCGGGGTTGAGCACTGGCTGCTGGCCTACCACGCCATCGCCATCTACTTCGCGGTATTCGCCATTGCTGTCGAATATGTACCAGTGGCGGCGGAGCAATTGTACCGGAAAAGCGTTGTGATTTTCTAGTGTAATGCGGTAAGCAAACATAAATTCCTGCTGCACCGGATTGCTGAAATCCGGCTGATAGTAGGTTTCTACGGTGATTTCTACACCTTGAGTAATGAGTGATTGCATGGGCTACTGCTTACCTGATTGGAAAGGTAGCAGCAATTCAACGTTTGCCTCCAAAAAAAGTTGCAAAACTTACATCCACCGGTTATAAAAATCCATTCGCAAATTAACGAAGCCGCTGCCCCTCGCATCCTTACTTTTGCAGCAATTTCAGACAGGGCATTGCCCTTTTATTCATCATCAATCAAGAACCCTCATGAAAATTGCTGTAGCTAAAGGAGATGGAATTGGTCCGGAAATAATGGACGCAGTATTGGGCATTTTTAACGCCGCCGGCGTACCGCTGGAGTACGAGTTTGTCGACATGGGTAAATGGGTGTTCGACAAAGGCTACAGCAATGGCATGACCCCAGAAGCCCAGCAGGCCATTGAATCATTGGGTATTCTTTTTAAAGGCCCTATGGAAACGCCCAAAGGCAAAGGCGTAAAAAGTGTAAACGTAACAGCCCGCAAAACCTGGAATACATACGCCAACAACAGGGTGTTTCAAACCCTGCACGGCGTAGATACCGTGTTTAGTAAAGCCGGCATTCCCATTGATGTGACCATCGTTCGGGAAAATATTGAAGATACCTACGGTGGTATTGAGCACATGCTCACCCACGACGTAGCCCTCAGCCGCCGCTTTATTACCCGCCCCGGTAGTGAGCAGGTGATTCGCTACGCATTTGAAATGGCCAAAAAGAAAGGTGCCCGCCGCATTACCTGCGGTCACAAGGCCAACATCATGAAAATTACTGACGGCCTCTTCCTCGAAGTGTTTTACAAAGTGGCCCAGGAATATCCTGAATTGAAAGCCGACGATGTGATTGTAGATGACCTCTGCATGAAACTCGTTACCCGCCCCGACCTCTTTGATGTGGTGGTGCTCACCAACCTGCAGGGCGATATCGTAAGCGACCTATGTGCTGGTTTGGTTGGTGGTTTGGGCTTTGCACCCAGCGCCAACATTGGCGATCATATCTGCATTTTCGAAGCCGTACATGGTACCGCTCCGGATATTACTGGTAAAAACATAGCCAACCCCACTGCGTTGTTGCTGAGTGGCATTGCTATGCTGCGTCACCTCGGCTTTATGGAAAGTGCAGCCAACATTGAAAATGCTTTGCTCTACACGTTGGAAAGCGGCATTCACACCGGTGACTTTGGCGACAAGAGCATTCCCAGTGTGAATACCACGGAGTTTGCCAATGCCATTATTGCCAACATCGGCAAGCTGCCTGCTCATGGTGCCAAGCCCGTGCTGCCCAATATGCCCATGACACCTACGCATTTTAAGCTGGAGAAAAACCCCATGCTGGAAAGTGCTGAAATGGCGGGTGAGCAAATTGTGGGTGTCGATATTTTTCTGGAAAGCAATGAGCAGCCAACCGATTTGGCCAACAAGCTGCTGCAGCATACCGGCATTTTATTTAAGCTCGTTACCATCAGCAACCGTGGTACACAGGTATGGCCCAAGGGCAGTGTATTTACCAACCTGGTAAACCAATACCGCTGCCGCTTTGAAAGTGAAGACGATTCGCCACTTACACAAATTGATGTACTGGAGCTGTACAAGCGGGTGATGAGTGAATATAAAGTGTGCTCCCTCGAACTGCTGAACATGTGGGAAGGTAAAAAGGCGTACAGCCTGGCACAGGGGCAGTAGTTTGGTTGGTAAGTTGAACAGTTGAATTGTTGACTGGATAATACAGATACACCATACTCAAAGGCTTTCAGGAAAAAACCTGAAAGCCTTTTTTCTGTAAAGACACTTGTGGAGGCATCGGCAAATTGTGCACAGTTTCCTGTATCAAATTGCTGATGCCCGTTGGCCAGGCCTTTACTTTGCCGTTCTGAAAAAACCGATGAGGAAACTGTTATGATCGCTTCTGTTCGTGTGCTGCTACTGGCAGCTGTGCTAATGATGTGTGTGCCTTCGAACATCTTTAGTCAGGCATTTAATGTAACCTACAATTTTGCCAGTGTGGCCAGCGGTACAGGCGGCTACACCGATCCTACAGCGGTGCCAACGGCCACGGGTGCCACGTTTCAAAGCTTTATGGCTGTGCCTGCTACGGGCAATCCGTACAGCATGGGTGCTAACCCCAATGCCAGCGGCCGCTTTAGTTTTGCAGGCTGGCCTACGGGTGCCACCAGCGGCAGCGATGTGTTTAGCGGCAGCTTGCAAACCGGCCAATATTATCAGGTCACTATTACCCCAAATGCAGGCTTTTCGCTGAGTGTGAGCAGCATCAGCTTTACCATACAACGCAGCGGTACGGGCATTCGCCAATATGCGGTACGCAGCAGTGCCGATGGATATAGTGCCAACCTGCCCGCCAGTGTGAGTGGCAATGCCAACCTGAGTGTGGTGTCGGGCAATATTTTTCAGGTAACCGATGCCAGCACTGCGGCCAATGCAGGCAGCAGCATTTCCCTATCCAGCGGTCATACCGATGTTACCGAACCGCTGACGTTTCGTTTTTATGGATTTAATGCAGAAGGCAGTGCCGGCACTTTCAGCATAGATAATGTAAACATCATTGGTTCAGTGGCAGCGTCAGGTTCTACACCGGTTATTTCACTCAGCAGCAATCTGCTTGCGTTACCACTCACCAATATTGGCGCTACAAGTGCAGCGCAGCAATACACCGTGAGTGGCACAGGCCTTGCGGGCAATGTAACCCTGCAAACAGCAGCGCCTTTTAGCATTTCTACCGATAATGTTTCGTTTGGTACCACAGCCAGCATCACCATGTTTGAAGCAGCCGTTGGCAAAAATATTTATGTCAAATTTTCACCCACAGTGGCGGGTATTGCCAGTGGTAGCATTACGCACAATAGTGCTGGTGCTGCAGAAAAAACAATTACGTTGTCGGGCCAGGGTTTTGATCCTGCTAATCTCAGTTTCGATTTCAACAGTTGTACCGTGGCAGGTGAGCCCGGCAGCGGCTTTACACAATTCAGTACCACTGGCGCCCAGGTGTGGAACTGTACCAGTTTTGGCCGCAGCAGCAATGGTATTCAAATGAATGGTTTTAGTGCCGCCGTGGTGGAGAATGAAGACTGGCTGATATCGCCACCCATGGATTTGAGTGTCGGCTTCAACATCCCGGTGTTACGCTTTTGGAGCCGCACCGAGTTTAGCGGTCCTGCCATGCAAGTGCTCATCAGTACCAACTATAGCGGTAGCGGCAACCCCGCCGCAGCCACCTGGACAACCTTGCCCGCCAACCTGCCTGGCACTGCCAGCAATACATGGACGTTATCTGATAACATAGACCTGAGTGCTTACAAAACCAGCAATGTATATGTCGCTTTTAAATACATATCTACAGCGGCGTTAGGTGCAGCCCGCTGGACGTTGGATGATGTGCAAGTAGCTAACGTGAGCAGTTATATTCAGGCTTCGCCGGCAGCCGCCAACCTGGGTGAAGTAAGTGTGGGTAGCAGCAGCGCAGCACAGGCTGTAACCCTTACAGGGAAAGGCTTTGGCGATGTTACGCTCAGCATGAACAGCGGCTGGCAGCTCTCTGCCGACAACAGCAGTTTTGGTAGTAGTTTACTGGTGAGCAACGCCTCGCTTACAGCGGGTGCCACTGTGTATGTGCGTTATGCGCCACTGCAAAAACAACTGCGGGATACCGGCCGTTTGAAAGCCACTGCCACTGGCCTCGATAGTGTGTTGGCCATGTATGTCGCTTCCTCTTATCCCAAAACCGAAACGCTGGATGTAGCCACATGGAACATGACATTTTTTGGCAGCAACAGCAGCAACACCGCTACACAACCGTACAAAGAAACCCAGAAGCAGAATGCCAAAACCGTTATTAACCGGTTGAATGCCGATGTAGTGGGTGTACAGGAAATCAGCAGCGACTCGGTATGGAATGTATTGCTGAGTGAAATGCCCGGTTATGCAGCGGTATTATCTCCAAGATGGAGCCGTTCTTTTGATGCACCAGATCCAAATTTTCCTCCACAAAAAGTAGGGGTGTTGTACAATCCAGCCACCATGACTTTGGTGAGCAGCAGGGCGATGTTTGAAACCATTTATGATGCGGCACGAAGCGGCAGCAATACCTTGCCTTTGTATCCATCGCCACAGGGCGCCAGTGCATTTTGGGCCAGTGGAAGATTGCCATTTATGGCCACGTTTAATGCGAATATCAATGGGGCGCAAAGAACGCTGCACGTAGTGGTGATACACGCCAAATCGGGCAGTGCTGCGGCAGAAGATTACAACCGCCGTGTGTACGATGCCCGTGTGCTGAAAGACACGCTGGATGCTTATTATGCCAATGATGCGGTGATTATTGTTGGCGACTATAATGATGATGCCATCAACTCAACTTTCACAGGTCAGCCATCGCCGTACAAGCCGTTTGTTGATGATGCGGCCAGCTATGCAGCCCTCACCGGAGGCTTTAGTGCGGCTGGCAAAGGCAGTTTTGTGGGTAGTGGCAACAGCATGATTGACCACTTGTTTGTGAGCAATGAAATGAACAGCCTCTACCTCAGCGGCAGTGCCGATGTGGAAGACCCACGTACCTATGTAACCAGCTACACCAGCACCACCAGCGACCACTTGCCGGTGTTTGCCCGCTTTGTACTCGACCAGCCATTGCCAGCAACGCTGCAACCGTTGCAGGGCAAGGTGCAGCAGCAAACGGCGCAGCTGCAATGGCGTACTCTACAAGAGCAAAACACCAGTCATTTTGTAGTAGAAAGAGCAGCAGGTAACAGTGCTGTATTTGTGCCAATAGCTACGTTGAAAGCCGCTGGCAACAGCAGTGTGGCCACGCAATATCAACTCAACGACGGACCGCTGGTCGCTGGCCATTATCGCTATCGGCTACGCTTGGTAGATGCGTATGGTTCGGTGCAGTTGAGCAACATCATTTCATTGCGGGTGCAGGCCACGCAAGGCTATGCCATTTACCCCAATCCTGTGCAGGGCCAGCTGCAATTGCAACTGCCAGCAGCGGTACAAACTGTGCAGTGGGCTTTGCGTACTGCAGATGGCAAACTGCTCGCATCAGGTAAAACAGCGGCAGGAGCTACACAGTCTGCTTTGCAAACGGCAGTAACCAACTTGTCTACGGGTTATTATTGGCTGCAGCTGAATGAAGTGCAGCTGAAGTTGGTGAAGCAGTAAATCGAAACGTTCTCCTTTCAAACAACGTCTCCTGCAAGGGACGTTGCGTTGTTGGAAAAAATAAATTGAAACGCAACGTCCTCTACGAGAGACGTTGCTGGTAAAAGGTGTTTTCAACCCCGAAGGGGTGCAATGATTATAGAAAGCCAAATGTTGTTGTAGTGCTCAAACCCCCGAAGGGGTGATATA
>JADLHL010000181.1 GCA_020848815.1 Chitinophagaceae bacterium
ACAAATCCTAAACCCGAACGGGTGATGTCGAGTGTGCCAGCCACTTCTTCGTTGAATGACTTCTTTTTATGTTGATCTTTTTTATGCATGTGTTTGTGTTTTGCCGAAATGCAGCACAAAGTCTACCACGGCTTTTTTAAATAAATGGGCTTCGCCAAACAACACCTGATGCTGCACGGGCTGCACATACAAGGGCAGTCGTTTCAATTCGTCGCCAAACTTGAGGAGGCGAACCGCATCTTTTTCTGTTGTCAGCAATAGCTTTTCGTTATGCTCCAGTTGAGTGAAGCGTTTTTCTATCTCCCGCAAATCATCAATGCTGAAAATATGATGATCGCTGTAGCTGAGCTGATGATACTCGGCTACATGTTTTTCCAAATGTTTTTTGAGTGGCACCGGATTGGCAATGCCACACACCAACAACACCGCGGCTTCTGCAGGCAGCGATTTTGTTTCTGCTGTAAGAATGTGATACGGCGTAGCATATTGCAAGCAGGTAAAAAACACTTGCTGATGCGCCAAGGGCTTGATGCGCTGAGTGATTTTTTGCTTTTCCGTAGGCCCCATATCCGGCGGGCATTTGGTAACAACGATAATCTGTGCCCGTTGTGCACTGCGGCGTTCGTCCCGCAAATCGCCACTGGGCAAAAACCAATCGTACCAATATGGATTGCTGTAATCAGTCAGCAAAATATTTAGGCCTGCACTAATGGCTCTGTGCTGAAATGCATCATCTAAAATAATCACATCTGTATCGGGGCGGTCTTGCAGCAATTGCGGTACAGCTACAATACGTTCCTCACCCACAGCCACGGCTACATGTGGAAACTTCTGGTGAAACTGCATGGGTTCATCGCCTATTTCCAAGGCAGTGGTTCCCTCGCCTGCCAGCAGGTAGCCTTTCGTTTTTCTTTTGTATCCACGGCTCAAAGTGGCCAGCTGAAAATCTTCCTGCAGCCAGCCAATCAGCAATTCGGTCATGGGGCTTTTGCCCGTACCACCTACACTTACATTGCCCACACAAATGAGTGGCAGATTGAACGATGTTGTTTTGAAAAAATTCCAGTCGTAGAGCTTGTTGCGCAGCATCACCACCAGCGCCATTACAAACGAAAAAGGAAACAACAATAAACGAAGCCCACGTAACAGGTAAAAATTAAAATGCATAGATCCGTTGCGGCGTAATACAATATTTTAAAGGTACATCATTCGCATGGATATCGTCAATGCTCTCAACTGGCGGAAACCAACTGAGCCCGATTGTTAACACATCCTTCTTACAGCGTGTTAAAAAACGGTCATAAAATCCTTTGCCATAGCCCACCCGAAAACCACTGATATCAAAGGCCAGCAAGGGCACCAGCACTACATCAATTTTTTCCGGTGAAACAATATTGCCGGCCACCGGTTCTTCCAAACCAAACACGGTTTCTTCCCACTGCACAGCATCATCATCGGCAATAGCATCCATGCTGCAATCGGCCATTTGGATACGGGGATAACAGAATTGTATGCCCGCCACTTCATCGCTCAGTACCGATTCAAAATAATGCACGGGTACCTCATGGCGATTGTCCATGCTGCGGTAGCTCATGTACATAGCAGGCGATGGCAACGATAATGATAAGAATTGGTGCAACATGGGCGTCAGCATTTCGTGCATGGCTTCGGTGGTCAACGCCTGGCGTTGTGCCAAATAGCTTTTACGAATGCTGGCTTTTGTCATGTGCGGTTAGTCTACTCTTTCAAAAAATGAAAAAACGGTGGTGCCGTAGTTGCGTTGTTTTACAAAACCCGCATACTGCTCGTAATTGTTGCGGGGCGTATGCTCCAGCACAAATACGCCATCCGGTGCAATCAGTTTTCTATCGATGATGATGCGTGGTATATCATCGATGGTAGTGAGTGCATACGGCGGGCCTGCAAAAATAAAATCGTATTGTTCGGTGCAGGTTTCTAAAAATTTGAACACATCGAGGCGAAACATTTTTACCGCAGGTGCACCCAATTTTTTCAGGTTGTCGCTGATGAACTGATACATCTGCACATCCTTTTCTACAATGGTGCTATCGGTAGCGCCACGGCTGATGAGTTCGTACGAAATGGCACCGGTGCCGCCAAACAAATCCAGTGTTTTTGCTCCTTCAAAATCAACCTGATTTTGCAAAATATTGAACAAGCCTTCCTTGGCAATATCCGTAGTTGGCCTGGTGTAAGGCATTTTTGTTGGCGGATGAATTTTTCGTCCTCCCCATTCTCCTCCAATTATTCTCATGATAAAACTGCTAAGAGGTGAGCAAAATAATGCGGGGTGGCTTCTGCAGGCATCGACACATCGGTTGATGGCAATTGAAATTGCTGCAGGTATTTCTGCAAACCCGTGTACAAATCTGCATCAGTAGTAATCATGCCCGAGCATTGCCATTGCACATCGGCCGCATGGAGCCCGTATTGCTGACAAACATGCAACAAACGATACGCCAAATCATCGGCATTCAATACCGGCAGGCAAGCAGCAAAAACAAACCGGCCATCCTGTTGCAATTGCAGCATACATTGTTGTGGCGCCAGCAGCAGTTGACCAATGGTGCCCGTAGCTACAGGTCGTTGCAACAGCATTGACTGCACATGTTGCACCTGCATTACCTGAAAATGGTTGCGCATTCTTTGCAGCAGCAATTCAGGCATTTGCCAAATCACAGCCATGTCGCGGTGTTGTAAAATATCGGAGCTGGTATGCTGCCACAAAGCGGCACCCAGCAGTAGATCGAGTTCTTGTTTGCAGCGGTCGGTGTCGAGCACTTCCAGCGGGCAGGGCAAAAATCGTGGCGCCGCAGCCACCAGCTTCACTGCCACATCGTGCAGTTGCAGCAGCTTGCTTTGGCCTAGCAGCGCATCCCATTCGTCCTCGTCATCAATGCTTCCGCTAAATGATTCGAGGGCTTCTACCGAGGCCGTATTGTTGTTGAAGAGTAATACATGCAAGTGCAGCGGCGACCACTCCAGCAGCAGCTGACGGTTGTGCGCCTCGTAGGGCAGCAGTGCATGTGTTCCGATATCCATTGATTTAGCAACCATTGCAGCAAACCTAAAGTTTTTTGCCGCACGGCATTCACTTGTGCTATCAACCAGTGTGCAATTCTGTGCAGCGCAAAGCCGGCTTCCCGCATCTTTGCAGTTCATGAATGCCATTTCTACACATCGTCGTTGGTTGTTGGGCAGCTACCTGTTGTTGCTCATTAGCCTGTTCATTCCCGCCGAAAGCATTCGCCTGAATGGTGAAACCTATACCGTGGGCATGTATTTTCAGCAGTCGGCCTGGGCCATGGTTAGTGTAGCTATAGTGCTCATTTCCCTGCAGTGGATTTGGCAGTATAAAAAACAGCAATGGCTGGTTTGGCCGGGCATCCTCGCTGGCTTACTGCTCGTGTCTTTTGCCTTGCTGCGCATCATTCGGTTGCTGCAAATGCCCGAGCTGGCAGACAAGCAATTCAGCGGTCAGCCGCAGTTGGGCTTGTACCTGATGGCAGCGGCAGCACTGGCGTTGCTGGGATTGGAAGGAATGCAATGGCGAAAAAATGCTACTAGAGCGAAATAACTTTAAGTCAATGTCTTAAAGCCTTTTGTCTTTGATGCTTTCACTTTTCTGAGCACCTTTTACACAGAGGGAGGCGTTGGCAAGGCAAAACGGCCGGAGGCGTCGGGTTTGCCTTGAATTTTCTTTGGTTACTTTCTTTTTTTCAAGAAAAAGAAAGTGACAAAGCCGCATTAAGAGATAATTAGAAAATTGAAAGCCTTTTTGCTCGGAAAAAAGCTATTTACGAGCTTCATTCCCCTACTATTTATACACATCAACGGGTCATTCACCCGCTTGAGAGCACAATAAATCCCCATGCCGTGGGTTTCTTGTATTAGCAGCTACATTTGGGCGGCATTTATCTTTGGTACAATGGCAGTAAAAGCAAAGCAAAAGAAGGAATCCAGCACACCCGGACTGAAGCAGGAAAAAGAGCAAACCGTGAGTGTGCAGGAAGTGGTGAAAGATGAACGCACCCACAAAATCAGCGGGTTCAGCCTGCTGGTGCTGAGCATTCTTTTGCTCATTGCGCTTGGCTCCTATTGCTTTACCTGGCAGGAAGATCAGGATAAGGTGTTCAAAGCCGGCGCCGATTTTTTGTTTGTAGACAATTTACAGGTTGACAATATGCTGGGCCGCCTCGGTGCGTGGACGGGCCATACCCTTATTTACAAAGGTTTTGGACTGGCTGCATTTCTGCTGTGCACGTTGCCGTTTGTAGCGGGTGTCAACCTCATTTTTGGTAAAAAACTTTTTTCTGTTTGGCGCAATGTGAAGTACACATTCACGGGGCTGGTGTTTTTTAGCGTTGCCCTGGCTTTTGCCCTGCCCGACAGCGGCTTTAGCTACGGCGGTGCCGTGGGTGAATTTTGCAGCCAATACCTGAGCAACCTCATGGGCAAAGCCGGCACCGGTTTGCTCTTGTTTGTAGCAGGTTTCAGTTGGTTTATCTGGCGGTTCAATCCGGTGTTCAAACTGCCCAAGCGGTTGGAAAAACCAACCCTCTCCGATGCCGAAGCCAACCTCACTAAACCTGAAGCGGTAGCTGCAGTAGTGCCGGAGGCCGTGGAAGAAACAGCCATTCCAGAATTGCCTGCTGCACAAAGTGACGCCCGTTTTCAGCCAACGCCCACCCCATCGGGCAAAAGCATCAACGACTTGTATGCTGAAGGTAAAACGCCTGCCATGCAGGTATTTGTACCCGAAGAAATTAATCCGCTGACCAACCAGCCTGTGGCGGCCAATGGCAACAGCATGGATGGTGATGGTATTGCCGTGGTTTTGCCCCAACCATCAACGCCGGTGAATGAAGACCCGGTGAATGCGCTGGATGTAATGGAGACCGATGAATCGGTAGAAACCATTGCGGTAGCATTGCCGCCCAAGCCCAATCCACCAGCACCTGTAGCGGATTCAGAACCGGAACCAGAACCCGTTCAACCTAAAAAAATTACGCCCATCGCCGTTCGTGAAATACTGCCCAATCAACTGCCCAAAAGCGATTTGGAACTGGAGCTGAACAACGATCTGGATGAAGAAGAAGACATTGACGAAATGGTGGCCAATGCAACCGGCAGCATTCCTGAAATTACGCAGGATTTAGAGCCCTATGATCCTGCACTGGATTTGAAAGGCTACAAGTTTCCCGGCCTCGATTTGCTGGATACACATGGCAGCGAAAAAGTAATTGCCGACCCCGAAGAACTGGAGCAAAATAAGAATCAGATCATCGGTACCCTCAAGAATTACGACATCACCATTCAGCGTATTTCTGCAACGGTAGGTCCTACTGTAACACTCTATGAAATTGTGCCAGCGCCGGGTGTACGCATCAGCCGCATCAAAAACCTGGAGGATGACATTGCGTTGAGTCTTGCAGCGTTGGGCATTCGTATCATCGCTCCCATTCCGGGCAAGGGCACCATTGGTATTGAAGTACCCAATGTGCGGAAGAATGTGGTAAGCATGAAAAGCCTGCTGAGCAGCGACAAATATCTCAACAACAAATACAGTTTGCCCATTGCCATTGGCAAAACCATTGCCAATGAGCATTTCGTGGCAGACCTTGCCAGCATGCCGCACTTGCTGATGGCAGGTGCTACCGGTCAGGGTAAATCGGTCGGCATCAATACAGTGCTCGTTAGTTTGTTGTACAAAAAACATCCTTCGCAACTCAAGTTTGTACTGGTCGATCCGAAGAAGGTAGAACTGAGTTTGTACCGCGTCATCGAAAAACACTTTTTGGCCAAACTGCCCGGCGAAGATGAAAGCATCATCACCGATACCAAAAAAGTAATCAATACACTCAACGCTTTGTGTATTGAAATGGACAACCGCTACGACCTGCTGAAAGAGGCCCATGTACGCAACATCAAAGAGTACAACGAGAAGTTCATTAAACGCAAACTCAATCCGCAAAAAGGACATCAGTACCTGCCGTTTATTGTGTTGGTGGTAGATGAATTTGCCGACCTCATTATGACCGCTGGCAAAGAAGTAGAAATGCCGATTGCCCGACTGGCGCAGCTGGCCCGTGCTGTGGGTATTCACCTCATCATTGCTACGCAGCGTCCTTCGGTCAATATCATTACCGGTACCATCAAGGCCAACTTCCCGAGCCGTATTGCTTTTAAAGTGAGTTCAAAAATTGACAGCCGCACCATTCTCGACGCCGGCGGTGCCGAGCAACTCATTGGTAAGGGCGACATGCTCATTAGTCACAATGGCGAACTCATTCGTTTGCAGTGTGCGTTTGTAGATACACCCGAGGTAGAGAAAGTGTGTGAATTTATTGGCACACAACGAGGCTACCCCGATGCCTTCCTGCTGCCTGAATATGTAGATGAAAAAGAACAGGAAGGCCGCGACTTCGACCTGAGCGACCGTGATGTATTGTTTGCTGATGCAGCCCGGTTGATTGTTCAAAATCAAATGGGTAGCACCAGCCTGATACAACGCCGCATGAAGCTAGGCTACAACCGTGCAGGTCGATTGATGGATCAACTGGAAGCGGCAGGCATTGTAGGTGCCAACCAAGGCAGCAAAGCCCGTGAAGTATTGGTAAAAACCGAACACGAACTGGAGCAGATTCTGGAGAATTTTTAAAGCACCGACAGGATTACTTCTTTCGATTTTTCTTGTGAGACTTCTGCAAATTATTCATTCACATTTGCGGTACCGTAGTTTTTAAATTGCCCCACTACCTCCAGTCTGCCATAAGACGTAAAGTTGCTGTTGTTTATGAACGTATTGGCGATAAGTACGCCATATTCAACTGTAGGATTGAAAAACTGACATGTGCCATTATTCGTAAAAGTGCCGCTATTGAAATTGGTTTTACCATATAATTCAATAATACCTGTATTGGTATAATCTCCACTCATTTCTGCTACATTGAGGTTGCCTGATTGAATCCATAGATTACTATTGAAAATCTGGCCTTGAAGATTGAGCCATGAAGATGAAGATGTTTCGTTGAGAAGATTTCCTATGCGAAATATTCCGGTATTATTTACACCACTAATTAGTATTGGCGCATAAACTGAACCGTATATCTGCACAGTGCCACTATTCACAACATCCCATATATCAGCGGTAAAGCTATTGGTTGGCATTTGCACAAGTTCAATGGATCCTGTATTCCATAATTTACCGGAAAGTGAACCTGCTTTACATGTACCCTCGTTTTGCAAATAGGTACAATACAACTGCGTTTCGTGCTCCAAACTTATGTCGCCTTTATTGATGATGGTATCGGCATGTAAACTACCGTTATTGAATGCATACCCTGAACTAATAGCAACACGTGCTCCTACATCAACAAACAAACTATCACAATACATTCGAACAGCAGTTCCGGTACAAGACCCTGAAACGGAAAGGTCATTGAAAGTTGCTGTTTGCCATAATCCGAAAATGAAATTATACTCCGCATCTGCTCTAATGGTTCCT
>JADLHL010000182.1 GCA_020848815.1 Chitinophagaceae bacterium
CTGATGTGCAGGAGCAAGACAAAGCCGCTATTGATGCATTGCTGGAACAATTTTCTGTGAAAGCCTTTACAGAAAACAGCAGTGCTGTCCGCAAAAACAGCATGGCTTGTGTTGCCTTCAATACATGTCCGTTAGCATTGGCAGAAGCACAACGGTATCTGCCTGCACTCATTTCCAAAATAGAACCGCTGTTGGAGAAACATGGCTTGCAAGAGGAAGAAATAATTGTTCGCATGACAGGATGCCCCAATGGTTGCGGTCGTTCCCCAGCTGCTGAAATAGGATTTATCGGCACGGCGTATGGCTTGTACAATTTGCATATTGGTGGCGATAGAGTTGGCAAACGCCTGAATGTAAAATATCAGGAAAATGTAGATGAAGCGGGCATTTTGCAGCACCTTGATGCATTGTTTGCAGCATACGTGCAGCAAAAGCAACCCAACGAAAATTTTGGCGATTTCAGTTATCGCTTTGTTCAAAACAGCAGCAAGTAAGATGAGTGCGAAATTGTTGATAGAAGATGAAGTGGCCCCAGCCAAGGAATCCAACCCCTTGTTTCCGGTGTTTGTAAAACTGGAACAAATGCGGGTGCTGGTGATTGGTGCCGGCCCTGTGGGTACAGAAAAACTACAAGCCATTTTGAGCAATTCGCCCCGTACCAACATCACGGTACTGGCCGAAGTATTCAGCCCCGGCATGCAGCAGTTATTGCATCAGCATCCGCACATTCAACAGCTGCAGGCATCTTATTCTCCTGATCATCTTTCCCTTGCCGACGTAGTGATGGTGGCCGTAAATAACCGTTCACTAGCAGAAGACATTTACCACGAAGCCAAGCGACAGCACAAATGGGTGAACGTGGCAGACACTCCCGATCTCTGCGATTTTTACTTATCGTCTGTGGTAAAAAAAGGGCAGGTAAAAATTGCGATATCTACCAACGGAAAATCGCCCACACTCGCCAAGCGTTTGAAAGAAGTTTTGCACGACAGCTTGCCCGACGAGTTGGATGCATTAGCAAATAATCTGCATCAGGTTCGCAATAAGCTCAGCGGCGATTTTGACAAGAAAGTAAAACAGCTGAATAAAATCACCGCATCCTTGCATGTAGATGAATCGAAAGATCAGCGTACCCGCTGGTTTAATATTGCCCGGTGGTCGCTGATTGTGTTTGCCTCCATGCTCATTGGCCATTTCATTTTTTCCTACATCCCATTTCAGGCATTGGCCGATGGTACCATCGATTTGTATTTACAGCTCGATAACAACTTTGGCTGGATATTGCTGGCGGGCTTTCTCGCCCAAATTATTGATGGTTCATTGGGTATGGGCTATGGCATCACATCTGCTACCATCATGTTGTCGGCAGGAGTACCACCGGCTGCCATGAGTGGCAGCATACACACAGCAGAAATGTTTGCCAGCGGTGCCAGCGGATTGAGCCATTACCGTTTTGGGAACGTCAATAAAAAACTATTCAAAGCCATTGTGATACCGGGTGTTATTGGAGCAGTGATTGGTGCCTGGTTGTTGGTAGAATTTGGCGAAAGTCATGCACAATACCTACGCCCCATGATGGCGTGTTATACTTTGTTTCTGGGTGTGAAGTTTATTTTCAATGCTTTTAAAACAACGGTACCCAAAAAGAAATTCAAGCATTACAAACTATTAGCCGGCACCGGTGGTTTTCTCGATTCGTTTGGTGGTGGTGGCTGGGGCCCCATTGTTACCAGCACCCTCATCAACAGGGGCCGCACACCTAAGTACGTGATTGGCACTGTAAGCCTTACCGAATTTTTTGTAACCCTCAGCAGTGCTTTTGCCTTTTTCATCATGATTGGCGTGAGCCATTGGCAGTCCATTGTTGCACTCATCATTGGCAGCATGGTAGCAGCGCCATTTGCGGCAAAGCTTGCTGGCAAAATGTCCAGAAAAACTGCCTTTATGTTACTTGGGTCACTGGTGATTATCTGGAGCGTCCGCATCTTAGTCAAAATTTTCTAACCCATGCGGTTACAACCACTGCTGGTTTCTACATATTTTCCTTTTCACAGTTTGCTTTTTGCAACCAATAAACTGCTGGCACAATACACCCGCCAGCAGTTGTGGCTTACCTACAATGCACAGCAGCAGCTCAGCAAGCATTGGGGATATCAGTTTGATGTGAATCATCGTTGGGCTGATGTGCAGCAACCTGCGTCCGTTGTATCGGCGGTAAGAGTAGGCGGCACTTACTTTACAGGCAAACAGCTCCGGCTGACGGCAGGCTATGCCTGGTTTGGCACACATACTCAGCTAAAGGAGCATCGGCTATTGCACGAAAACCGATTGTGGCAACAAGCACTCTGGCAATACAAACTGCCGAAAGCAAAAGTGATGCAACGCATACGTATTGAAGAAAGGTGGCGGGAGCAAATGAGTAATGCTGCATTAGATCATCGCTTCAGCATACGCTTTCGCTACATGTGGCAGTGGCAGTATCCCGTTTGGCATTCGGCTACACATCCGCAGCGCCAGCTCATGCTACACGCAGCCGATGAATGGATGCTGCATGCCGGTGACAATTTGGGGAAACATTTTTTCGACCAAAACCGATTGATTGGCGGGCTGGCATACATGCCCAACAAGCATGTAGAAATGCATTTGCTCTATCAATACA
>JADLHL010000183.1 GCA_020848815.1 Chitinophagaceae bacterium
CACTATGACAACAGAACAATTGAAGGATATGAGGGACCGTGTGAGTGTCCTGAGGAGGTTTCTTTGACGTCGCTAACCGACAAGCCAAAGTAGACAACGACAAACAGTTGAGCCTCTCGCCGGGTTTTTGGGACGACAATACCCGGGCCACTGCCATTCTCAAAGAAATCAAGGCCAATGAATTTTGGATTGATTTGTACAACCGTGTAGAAACGGCTGTGGAAGATTTTGCGGTGCTCTTCGAATTCTGGAAAGAAGGCGAGGAGAGCGAAGCCAATGTGCAGCAGGCATTTGACGCTGCCAAAGAAGTCATCGAAGAAGCCGAATTTAAGAGTACGCTGAACCAACCGGAAGATGAACTGCCGGCCGTGCTGCAAATCAACAGCGGGGCAGGTGGTACCGAAAGCCAGGATTGGGCACAGATACTGGCCCGCATGTACAAAATGTACGGCGAAAAGCAGGGCTGGACCGTGACCGAACTCGACTGGACCGACGGCGATGGTGCGGGTATCAAAACCGCCACCTTCCAGTTCGACGGGCCTTTTGCGTATGGCTTTTTGAAAGCCGAAAGCGGGGTGCATCGCCTGGTGCGTATTTCACCTTTCGACAGCAATGCCCGCCGCCACACGTCATTCGCCAGTGTGTACGTGTATCCGCTGGTAGACGATTCCATTGAGATTGACCTGAAAGACAGCGATGTGAAAATGGAAACGAGTCGCAGTGGTGGGGCAGGTGGCCAAAACGTAAACAAGGTGGAAACCAAAGTGCAGCTCACCCACATTGCTACGGGCATAGTGGTGGTGTGTCAGCAAGACCGCAGCCAGCTGGGCAACCGTATGCTGGCCATGCAAATGCTGCGCAGCCGATTGTACGAACTGGAACTGCAAAAACGCAATGCGCTGAAAGACGCGGCCAATGCCAGCAAGAAAAAGATAGAGTGGGGCAGCCAGATACGTAGCTATGTGTTCCATCCGTACAAAATGATTAAAGATCACCGCACGGATTATGAAGTAGGAAACGTAGGCCCGGTAATGGATGGCGAACTCGATGGTTTCATCAAAGCATATTTGATGAGTGAAAAAGAAGGAGAAACAAGTGCTGGTTAAATGTGGGATGGCTGATGTGTGATGTCTGATATTCTGAAGACGCTTTTACATCAGCCATCGTACATCATACATCAAAACATCCTTATGGCTTGGTTCTATCTCTTATTGGCAGCCTGTTGCGAAATTGCCTTTGCCGGTAGTTTGAAGCTCACACAAAACTTCAGCAATCTCAAATGGTCGGTGATATTTGTAACCTTCTATGTGCTGAGTATTGTGTTGCTTAACAAAGCAGTACAGCAAATACCCATTGGCACCGCTTATGCAGTGTGGACGGGTATTGGGGCAGCAGGCACGGTGATTATTGGCATACTGTACTACAAAGAGCCGGTGAGCTTTTGGCGCATGTTCTTTTTGTGTACACTCATTCTGTCGATAGTAGGGCTAAAATATTTTTCGGAAACAGCGGCAACTCCTGCATAACGGACACGGATTGCAGACAATCTAATAAGCACCCACACCTTCGCACCATTGTCAAATTTTCAAATTCATCATTTTCAAAATTGCATTTATGAGCTTTGGAACTTTCTCTTATCCAATGCCGGCCAACGAACCGGTATTGCAGTATGCCCCCGGTAGTAAGGAGCGTGATGCCTTGCAAAAAACACTGGCCGAGCTGAAGAAAAAAGAAATTGATATTCCGCAATACATTGGCGGCCGTGCGGTACGCAGTGGCGATAAGCATGCCATTCATCCGCCGCATGAACGTGCTCATGTATTGGGCTACTACCATGCCGGTACCAAAGCACATGTGCAGCAAGCTATTGATGCTGCGCTGAAAGCCAAGCCCACGTGGGAAGCCATGCCATGGGAAGAACGTGCAGCTATCTTTTTGAAAGCGGCCGATTTGCTGGCCACCAAGTATCGCTTTTACATTAATGGCACTACCATGCTGGGCCAGAGTAAAAACGCCTATCAGGCGGAGATTGATGCAGCCTGTGAACTCATCGACTTCCTGCGTTTCAATGTGCATTTTCTGAGTGAGATTTATAAGCAACAGCCCATTAGTGCTCCCGGCATGCACAACCGCATGGAGTGGAGAGCCCTTGAAGGTTTTGTGCTGGCAGTTACGCCGTTTAACTTTACGGCTATTGGTGGCAACCTGCCCACCAGCGCTGCTATGTGTGGCAACGTAGTGGTATGGAAGGCAGCCAACACGCAGATTTATTCTGCGCAAATGTTTATGAAGATTTTGATGGAAGCTGGCCTGCCGGATGGTGTGATCAACCTCGTATATGTGGATGGTCCAACCATTGGTGATGTGTGCTTCAATCATCCTGATTTTGCAGGTGTACACTTCACAGGTTCTACCGGTGTGTTCAACCACATGTGGGCTACCATTGGAGCCAATACACCCAAGTACAAAAGCTATCCACGCATTGTAGGCGAAACCGGCGGTAAAGATTTTGTGCTGGTGCATAAATCTGCAGACGTTGATGCTGTAGTGACAGCCTTGGCCCGTGGTGCATTTGAGTATCAGGGACAAAAATGTTCTGCTGCCAGCCGTGCTTACCTGCCCAGCAATTTGGCCGACCGCATTAAAGCCAAACTGGTTGCTGAAGTAGAAACCATGAAGATGGGTACGGTAGAAGACTTTGGCAATTTTGTAAATGCCGTGATTGATGAAAAGAGTTTTGACAAGCTGAAGAAATACATTGATGCAGCAAAGAAAGACCGCAAGGCCAAAATCCTCACAGGTGGCAACTGCAGCAAAAAGGATGGCTTCTTTATTGAGCCTACCATCATAGAAGTACGTGATCCGAAATACGTGACCATGTGCGAAGAACTCTTCGGCCCCGTGCTTACCATTTACACTTACAAAGCCGATGAATTTGAGAAGGCCATGGATTTGGTAGATGGTACATCACCCTATGCATTAACCGGTGCAGTATTGGCACAAGACCGTTCGGCTATTGAAGCAGCCACCAAGCGTTTGCGTCAGGCGGCGGGCAACTTCTACATTAATGATAAGCCAACTGGTGCCGTGGTAGGCCAGCAGCCTTTTGGTGGTGCCCGTGCCAGCGGTACCAATGATAAGGCTGGTAGCATGCTCAACTTGTATCGTTGGCTGAGTGCCCGCACCATTAAGGAAACCTACAACCCACCGGTTGATTACCGGTATCCGTTTCTGCAATCATAAGTGCAAGCACTATTGAATAACAAAAGCTATCCATCCGGGTAGCTTTTTTTTTGTGCTGGTCATCCAAAACAAAACCTTGCTGCGTATCTCTTGCAAATGTTGGATCTATGAAACAGCAACGCAGCAACCGCCGCCAATGGTTGAAAAGAATTGGTTTGTCATTATTGGCCATTACAGGTGTATTGGTCATCATTCTCGCCGTTCATATTTATGATGTAACGCACCGGGAGCAATTGCCCACCAAGCATTGGCAGATGGCCCGCATTGAGTTTGCTGCGCCACTCGATTCGCCCATGGCAGTAAAGGTGCAGGCGTATTTTCACCAGCATGCATTGGTGAAGTATAGTCATATGAATACAGAGCAAGGCTGGCTGGTGTTTGCTTTCGACAATCGCAACAGTGATGCCAACAGTATTTATCAATCCATGAAAACGAAATTGCCTGTGGCTACTACATTGTACAAGCCTTCGGCAAATGATATGGCGGGTAGTTGTCCTGTCATTGATAAGTCGAGTGTTACCTACAAACTCGGTTCTTTTTTCCAGCGCATTTTTTAATACCTAACCATAATCATTAAATCCAATTGTATGAGAAAGCAAGTATTTGTGATGGCTACTGCTGTAGCCATGCTGGCGGTAGCCTGCAAAAAAGACAGCAACGAAATGGTGGACAATAGTTTGTACGCCAAGTTGGGCGGCAGTGCCATGGTGGCCGATCCTGCCAACAGTGCACAAATGATTGAGAAGGGTAGGCTGGGCTTGCGGAGCGTGGTAGACAGTAGCATTTTTGTAATTGCGGCCGACCCTAAAATGCAACCGTTTTTTGCGCCATTGCTTACAGAAGTAACGGCAGGAAATACCACCAATCTGTCTATCCTCAGCAAAAACCTGACCGACTTTTTTTGTGTAGCTACCGGTGCCAAAAACTTTACGTACAGTGGTTTGGGCATGGCCGCAGCACATGATCCTGCCCGTAACCCACGTATGGCCAAAAAAAGTACGAATGCCGATTACGACGCATTTGTAGCCGATGTTGTAATTGGTGCACAAAAGAACAAAGTACCTACCGAACTGATTCAGGAAGTTGGCAAGTTGCTGGAAACTTTGCGTTCGGTGATAGTACAGCAGTAAGCTTTTGTATAGCAGCGTTAATACCCCCGATCCCACACAAAAGCCGGTTGCAATTGCAACCGGCTTTGTATTTATGTAGCTGTATTTTGTTACCAGGTTTTTTCGCCCTTCTTCATTTTGGCTAGCGTAGCTTCAAAGTCGTCTACATTGGCATTGCCGGTAGCTTTGGCCAATGCAATGGTTTGTTCTTGTGCTGCAATGGCTTCTTTGCGTTTGCCCGATTTGTACAGCAGGTTGGCATAGGTGTCGAGGTAGTTGGCGTCTTTTTCAATAGCTGCTTTTTTAGCCCATTCTACTGCTTGCTCTACACAGTTCATGTCGCTGCAATGTTCGAAGATGGCCCAGGCAAAACTGTTGAGTTCTGCAGCAGGTAAGTCGCTACCATACTGCTGCATAAATTTAGTAACGGCAGGAGCGAAGTCGTCCCAGTTGCCGGTTTGCTGGTAATAAAATACCTGTGCATAGGCAGCGGTTTCTTCACCGGTTTTACCATACTTCTTTTGCAAATCTTGCTGCAGTGTATTCCATTGAAAGGCTTTGCCAGTTGGGCTCCAAATTACGGGAAACACATCTTCCTGCAGGATGATGGCACGAACCGTGTTTTTTGTTTTTCCTTTACCCAATACGGCATCAAATGCATCGGGGTGCTGCAGCATTAATGCAAATCCTTTATCCTGACTCGATTGAGTGAGCTGGCTCAAAAACTCAATGTTTTCTTTGGTGAGCAAATCTGACTGAGTGGCTACATAGGCATCTGCAAACACTTTTACATTAGGCAGGTCATACGCTTCCATGGCAGCGTTGGCCAGTGTTTTCAGCAAAGCTGGTGTTCTGTCGCCGGCGGTAAATTTTTCTTTCAGGGTAAAATATTGTGTGGCCGGATCGAGGGCTCTTTTGGCCTTGGCAATAAAAGTGGCTGCATCAGAGGAACCTACCGAACGATGTACCAGCTTGCCATTGGGATCTAAAAACAAGTAGGTGGGAAACACTTTCACTTCATAGTTCACCATGATGTTGTGTGCGTCTTTGTACCAGGCTTTAACTTCGGCGTTGTCGTTTTTGGTCGTGTCAAGTTGCACCTTCAGGTTGATGAAATTGGGATTGAAAAATTCACCCACTTCTGGTTTTGGAAAAATGTTTTTGGCCATCATTTTGCAAGGGCCGCACCAGGTGGTAAAGGCATCCACAAAAATGTATTTGTTTTCTTTTTTTGCTTTTTCCAGCACCGCTTGCCAGGTCGTATTGTGTTCAAACTGAATGCCGGTTTCCTGTGCCGCCAATGAAAGGCTGAGTACAAAAAGCAGGGCAGTGAAGAGTTGTTTCATGTGTAGTAAAATGAACCATAAAACTACGGAGCGGCTGGTTTGCAGCATCCTAAATGCTTGCAAAGATTTTGAACACCGAAAAGACCCACATTCAGTAAGCAGCGTATATTTGAGTGCTGCCCCATTGAGTGCAGTTCCGGTTTATGAAACAAGTATTGAACGATAAAGCCATTGCCCTCATTATCAAGCGGCTGGCGTACCAAATAGTGGAAGAGCATCCTCATTGCGACGACATTGTGTTCATCGGCGTTCAGCCCCGTGGTGTACACCTGAGCGACAGGCTGATGGTGGAGTTGAATGCTTTGTACGGCAAGCAGGTGGCTTACGGCATGCTGGACATTACTTTTTACCGCGATGATTTTCGCAAAGAAATTATGGTGCCCAATCAAACACACCTAGATATGAGCCTTGAAAACAAGGAAGTGATTTTGATTGATGATGTGCTGTACACAGGCCGCACCACCCGAGCTGCGCTGGATGCGCTGCTCGATTTTGGCCGACCCTCAAAGGTTACCTTATGTACGCTGATCGACCGTAAGTTCAACCGCGAAATTCCCATTCAGCCAGACTATACGGGCAAAACAATCGACACCATTTTTTCTCAAAAAGTGGTAGTACACTGGAAAGAAAATGACGGGGTAGATGAAGTGCGGTTGTTGGGCTAAGCCTTACACCATTTATCGAAGCTTTTACAAAATGGCAGCACCCTATAATGGGGTACGTGATTGCTTATCCGTACCTGATGCAGCTATGCAATGAACAGCCATCCATCATTTGTTTATTCAATGGTTGCAATTATTGGTCAGAACCATGCAGGCGTACATGGCAGGAATAATTGCCTGATTGGCGTGGTACTTTCATGCATGTTACTTCTATGCAGATTACCACTCGCCAGCATCAACAATTTGAGATTTCCAATAGTCTTATTGGCTGGCATTGTGTACTTCAATATTCCAAAGAGGCTGATGGTAATTGTAGTTTTGCAGGCGCTGCAAATGGGTGGATGCGCTATCAACAGCATGGCTGGAAGATATATGCACAGCCCACGGATGTGCACAGCATTGCTGACATAAGCATCAGTCATCATAGCGAAATGGTGCTTCATTTACGACAGCAAGACGTTCGTTATGTTTTTAAACGGATGAGCTTTTGGCGAACGAGATTTATGCTGCTGAATGAAGCGGAAGATGAAGTGGTAGCCTTATTGCCTACTGTCAATTGGGGCAAAAGCAGTTATGAATTTTCAATCCAAATCAATGACGAATTTCAAGAGCTGCTCACTCCCTTCTTATCGGTCATTTGTTTACATTGTGCTATACAAAGTTTGAAAATGATGAACGGAGAGGAGATTATTTATGGATAAGCATTTTGAGATGCAAACAATTGTCAAGCATACACCGGCATTCATCAGCCACATCATTACAATTGTGTTGGTGGTTGCGCTGTTTGGTATGAGCAATACTGCCATTGCACAAAATGATTGTAAGTGCAGCATTCTCAACACAGCTTCGCCAATAGATACTGCTGCATTGGCGCAGCACAAAGTACCTGCCTGTCGGGCAAAGGCTTTTGAGTTGCAGGCAGACCGCCTGTTGCAGCTCAAAAAGTTTGATACTGCTTTGTTGTTGCTGGATAAAGCACAGGCCATTTACCAGCAGCAGCAATGTGCCGCCGGCAGCTATCTTTCGTTATGGAAATTGTATGCAGGCTTGTACGAAAATCAGGCGGCTTATTCGCAGTCTTTATCCTACTATTTGAAAGTGCTGGATGTGGCGGAGCAGCTCCGTGATAAGCAAGAGCAGGCTGAAACACTCCTCAATATTGCGCAGATTTTCAACAGACTTAAACAGCCCGGAAAGGGAATTGAATATACGCGGCAAGCAGTGCCGTTGGTACAGCAATTAGCGCTGAGTCATCTTAAAGCAACTTTGCTCAATAAAGTAGCTGCCCGGTATTTTTTTCATGCGCAGGACATGAAAGAAATGCGGTATGCAGATACTGCTGAGCTGTTTGTAAACAATGCCTTGTCGGTTGCCAAACAATTGAACAATGTAAAAGAACAAATCATCGCCTACACAAGGCTGAGTGCCATTTGCGAACGCCGCAAACAGTACCCGATGGCCATTGGTTACATTCAAGCAGCGCTGGAAATGTGCCAGCAGGGCATTAACAACAGGCAGTATACTACACTCTATGGCGACCTCGGCAATATTTTGATGAAGCTTGGCCGCTTTGCCGAAGCCCGCCGCTATGCTGATTCGTGCCTGCTGTACTGCCAGCTGGAAAAGTATCCGCCACTCATTATGAATGCGTATGCCCTCATCTATACCATTGAAGAAAAAGCAGGTCATTATAAAGAAGCGATAGCAGCATTGAAAGAGGCTCAAGCCATCAGCGATAGTCTTACGAGTGCCGATCGTATTAAAGTGGTAAATGAACTAGAGAACAAATACGACCAGGCAAAAAATGAGAAAACCATTTTAGAGCTATCGCAGCAAAAAAAGATTTCGCTACTGTTGGCTGGCATGGCATTACTGGTAGCCATCAGCATTGCTTTCTTTTTGCGACAGCAAACGCTGAAGCACCGGCAAAAAGTGTTGGAAACAGAACAACGCTTGAATCGTGCCAGAATGAATCCTCATTTCTTTTTTAATGCATTGACTTCGCTGCAAACCATGGCTGTAAAAAATGAAGATGGCAAAGCACTGGCAATGAACCTCAGCAAGTTTTCGCATATCATGCGGGAGACACTGGAGAGTACCTACAAAGAGTATGTAACCGTTGAGCAGGAAATAGATTTTTTGAATGAATACCTGACACTGCAAAAAATACGCTTCCCCGAAAAGTTTGAATTTCAAGTTTCTTGTGCTAGCAACCTTGAACCCGATGCATACATGATTCCTTCTATGATTATTCAACCATTTGCTGAGAATGCTGTGGAGCATGGGTTTCAGGGCATGCAAAGTGTAGGCAAATTGAATATTACTTTTAGTATCGATGGACATTCGTTGAAAGTGACCATTACTGACAATGGAAAGGGATTGGCTGATGCGAAGCACATTCAGAAGGAACACATTTCAAGAGCCAGTCAAATCATAAAGGACAGAATTTATTTGCTGAACCTGAAGCTGAAAACAAAAGCGAGTTTCAGCATCGACAATAGAAAAGATACGGATGGTGTAGAAGTGATTATTTATTTACCCATAATAGAAAGCAATGACGTTACTAATTATTGATAATGAACCAATGATTCGTGAAGGCATAGTGGCAATGCTGCAGGCATACTGTGAGTCCATTACACAAATTCATGAAGCGGATGGTGTACAATCGGGCCTGAAGGCAATTACACAGCACAAACCCGACATTGTATTGTTGGATGTGGAAATGGATGATGGTACAGGTTTTGAGTTGGTACAGCAATTGAACCATCCTGCTTTTCAGCTCATTTTTATTACAGCACACAACAAATATGCTATTGATGCTTTCCGATGTGCTGCTATCGATTTTTTATTGAAGCCTGTGGATCCCCTGCAATTGCAGGAAAGCATTGGCAGAGCACAAAAACAAATTGAACAACAAAACCTGAGTGAGCAGCTTGCGGTGATGCTGAAGCAGTACATGCATCGCCGAGATCCGGATCAGAAAATTGTATTGAAGGACATCAACAGTACCTACTTTGTAAAAGTGCAGGATATACTTTTTTGCGAAGCAGATGGTACGTATACCAAGTTTTATTTTACCAACAACAGCCCCATACTTGTTTCAAAAAATTTAAAAGAGTATGAAGCTGTGTTGGAGCCGTTTGGCTTTATCAGAACACACCACAGTTATCTGGCCAATCCATTGCACATAAGGCTTTTCGACAAAACAGATGGTGGCAGTTTGGTGTTTGAAGGAGGCTTGTCTATACCGGTTTCTCAACGCAAAAAAGACTACGTATTGCAAAGGCTGGAAACCAGGTAAGTTCCTTATTAGTAGGTCAATTTTGCGCTGGTCTGTTATTTTGTAACCAGCCTGATGATGGAAGGATTTTCATTCAGGAATACGATTTTCACAGTGTCGTTAATGCGATACCGTTTATATATCTCGTAGGTTGGAATCACAATTTTTTGTGTTTCCAGTTTTCCTAATGGCGCATGAAGTTGCGCCACATTTTTGGCCATTTCTGCCACAATGCTATCACCTGTATTGACAGATATTCCCCCCTCAGTTGTTGAAGCGTTTTTGTTGGAAGAAGTATTATGAAAGAACATCACTTCCATGAAGTAATTTGGGTTGGATTTTTTACTCACTTTAGAGGAATACAAACTTGTAATCCATGCCGTGGTGACAATACCTTTTTCTTTCAGCAACTTTTCTTCGTTCGATTCTTTTTGCCAAAGAAAAACAAATACACTTGCGATGAAGGCAGCTGTAATGAGCATGCCAATATAGAAATACTTTACAGGGATGGGTTTCTTTTGTTGTTGCATGCGTTATCATTTTAAATTGTCACAGGGAATAGTTGATGCCAGTATGCTGGGGAAAGTGGTGTAGGGCGCTCCGTATTTTCCGCCACCTTCATATTCTTGCACCACATACATGGTGCCTAAACCACAGCTGCCGTCGGGTTTTGTAAAGGCAATGTGTACATGGGTTTCTTTCTTTACAGGAATATCCAGTGCATTTTTTTCGAGTATCCAGGGCTTTACAATATTTACTTTCGTCACTTTCATTTTGTCCCAGCTGCCCCATGATTCAAATTCATTTTTTACCAGCTTTTCAATAGCAGGGTCTGACATTACAGGTTTGCCTATTTTCAAATTTTTCACCCACTCTTTGTAGTTCTCTTTCAGCTTATTCATATAGCCCTGCCGCGACCCCATTTTGTCGATAGCAGCTACTACCATGTCTTGATGTTGTTTAAGTGTAGCATCTCCCGGAAATATTTTCAATGCGCCATCGAGGTAGGCTTTGTACAAATACAACTGTTGCAAATAATACACACTGGC
>JADLHL010000184.1 GCA_020848815.1 Chitinophagaceae bacterium
ACTCACGTACAAGGGCCAACACAACGTTAATTCAGCATCGTCAGAAAAGAAGCGATGTGATGAGCTGTGGCAGCAGTGTCTTCCAGCATACCCATATGGCCAATGCCCCGCATGATGTGTACCATCGCTTGTTCTGGCAGATACACTTGCTGCAACACATCTTGCATAGGCACGGCTTTGTCTTCATCGCCAATTAAAAAAAGCACGGGTACTTGTGATTGGCGCAATATTTCGGTGCGGTCGGGCCGGGCTATCATGGCTTCGTAATAAGCTACCAATGATGCGGATTCAAAGTTGTTGCCCTTTGCTACCAAGGCCGCTACAACAGCAGGGTTTGATTCAACAAATGCAGGAGCAAACAAACCGGGTATAGCCGTTTTTAAAAATGCTGCTGCTCCGTTTTCCTGAATGAATGCAATGGATTTGCTGCGGTTCGTTTTTTTCTCTTCGCTATCGGCAAAAGCTGTGCTGTGAATCAGGCCCATGCCATTGATGACAGCTGGTTGTTGCTCCATCATGGCCAGGGCAATGTAGCCGCCCATGCTATGGCCCAGTATGGTAAATGACGATACTTGTTGTGCCTGCATCAATGCTAGTACGGCGGTAGCCATGGCATCAATAATGTTGCTGATGGTTGGTTGAAAAGGGGATGCGCCACTACCCGGAAGGTCTGGTAAAAAATATTGATAGCCATCTGGCAGATGCGGCAACAGTGCATCAAACACATGGCTGTCTTCGCCAAAACCATGCAATAATAAAACCGGCTTTCCATTGCCGCTGCTGCGAAAAAAAATCGGTTGACCTTCGTAAAAAAATGAGCTGCTTGTCATGGTTAATGATTATGCCGGTTTTTCCAGCGTTTGTAGCATACCCACAAGAACAGTGCCACGGCCAACGGCCAGGCAAGCCGGCTCATCCAGTCGCCATGGCTGGCATAAAAAGTAGCCTCATTATTGGGTACAATACTGCGCTTTATTACAGCTTGTTTATCCCAGGGTTGTGCTTCTAAAACTTCGCCCGAAGGGCTAATAAAACAGCTGATGCCGGTGTTGGCACTACGGGCCACCCACATACGGTTTTCAATGGCCCGCAGGCGGCTCATACTCATGTGCTGTTTGTAGCCGGGTGTATTGCCCCACCAGCCATCGTTGGTTACAACGGTCAATACATTGGCACCTGCCCTTACGTAGTCGGTTACATAATTGCTGTAAATACTTTCGTAGCAAATGATGGGCGCTGCCACATAAGGATTGTTGCTGACGCCAAAAGCAATGGCGCTATCGCTTTTACCCAACGAACCACTGATGCCACCAAAATCATCGAACAATTTACCCATAAAACCCAGCCAGCTTGGCAAGCCTTCCACACCGGGAACGAGCTTGGATTTATGATACAACTGTGGTGCTGTATTGCCCTGTAAAGCCATGGCGGTGTTAAAGGCTTCGTAGTAGCTGCCATTACTCATTTGCCTGGCACTGAATTTATCGGGGTTGGTATTGCCGTAAAACTTATAGCTATCAATGCCGGTTACAATCAAAAGGTTGGGATGCTGACGGGCAAAGGCATACAGCGGTTGAAACAACGGTTCTTCATGTAGTTTGTGCTCCCATGCCTGTGCGGGAATAGCCGTTTCGGGCCACACCAGCAGGCGGGTGTTGCTGTCAATATTTGCCTTGCTCAAATCAATCAGCTCTTGCAACAATTGTCCGGGTGGTGTAGTAAACTTTTCGGTGTAGGGTTCTACGTTGGGTTGCGCCACTACTACATTGGGGGCGGTAGGTGTATTGTCTTCAACATCATCATTGGGTTTCATGAGTGACGAAGCCATCATGGGTCCGAAAATCACCAACAGCCGTAGATAGAAAACCAATTTCTTTTGGTAATGCGGCAGTTTGAACAGCGAATATGCCACTGCCATGTTGAGCAACAATATCCAGAGTGTACCACCCGTTGTGCCGGTGTATTCATACCACTGAATAAACGTGGTGGCATTGGCCAAAGCATTGCCTAATGTGAGCCAGGGCCAGCTGAGCTCCCAGTTGTGGTGAATGTATTCAAACGTAATCCAGTACAATATCAGCGAGAGATACCCGATGGCATCGCCGGCATGCCTGCGGGTAAACCGGAAAGCCATGAGCGGAAAACACATCAGCAGGCTGTTGGCAATAATGGCTCCCGCCGCTCCGGGTGGCGAGGCATTCCATATCCACCAGGTGGTACTGATGTTCCAGATAAACATGTTGAGCCAAACGAGCCAGAAAAAACGACCGTCACTGATAATGCGGCGTTCGAGCCACAGCAGCGGCACAAAAGCAAATAGCAGCAAAAAAGTAAAGCTGCTGTTGGGCCAGGCGGCAAACAACAATATGCCCGTGAGCGGATAAAGCCAAACCTGATTTGCCAACGATGATTTCATACCTACAAAAAAAAGGCACTTGCTGCAAATGCAAGTGCCTTTTTATACCGGTAACTTTTTGTTATCCCTGCTTCATCATCTCCGCAAAATGCTTGTGGAAATAAGGAATGGTTTCGATGCCTTTGTAATAGTTGTCGATGTTGAATTTTTCGTTGGGGCTGTGCAGGTTGTCGCTGTCGAGGCCAAAACCCATGAACACAATTTTTACACCCAGCTCTTGCTCAAACAAGGCACAAATGGGAATGCTGCCACCACCACGAACGGGGATGGGTTCTTTACCAAATGTTTCCAGAATAGCAGCAGCCGCCGCTTTGTAGGGAATGCTGTCAATCGGTGTTACATAAGGCTCTCCGCCATGATGTGGCCTTACTTCTACCTGTACATAATCTGGGGCAATTTTTTTAAAGTGCTCCATGAGCATGGCTTCAATTTTGTGGCTGCTTTGGTTGGGCACAAGGCGGCAACTTACTTTGGCAAAAGCCTTCGAAGGCAGTACGGTTTTGCTGCCTTCGCCGGTATAGCCACCCCAAATACCATTCACTTCCAGTGTGGGGCGTATGCCTGTGCGTTCGTTGGTGCTGTAGCCTTTTTCACCCCAGAGTGATTTTACGCCAAGGTCGTTTTTATACTCTTCTTCATCAAAAGGCGCTTCGGCCATTTTTGCTCTTTCGGCTTCGGTGGCCACCAATACATCATCATAAAAACCGGGGATGGTGATGTGGTTGTTTTCGTCGTGCATGCTGGCTATGAGCTGGCACAAAATAGTGGCGGGGTTAGCCACAGCACCACCGTACACACCGCTGTGCAGGTCGCGGTTGGGGCCGGTTACTTCTACTTCTACATAGGTCAATCCACGTACACCCACATCAATGCTTGGTGTGTCGAGGCTAATCATGGCCGTATCGCTAATGAGGATGACATCACAGGCCAGCAGCGCTTTGTTGGCCTTCACAAATGTAGCCAGGTTAGGGCTGCCTATTTCTTCTTCTCCTTCAATAATAAACTTCACGTTGGTGGGCAGGCCGCCATTGTGGTGCATGGTTTCCAGTGCTTTTACATGCATGTAAAACTGGCCCTTGTCGTCGCAGGCACCACGGGCATAAATTTTACCGTCTTTAATAGTGGGCTCAAACGGGCCGCTGTGCCACAGCTCCAGCGGGTCGGCGGGCTGTACATCGTAGTGGCCATACACCAGTACGGTGGGCAATGAAGGATCGGTTATTTTTTCGCCATACACAATGGGATGGCCTTCGGTAGGATAAATGGTCACACTGTCGGCACCGGCTTCCAGCAGGCGGGCTTTTACCGCTTCGGCGCAGGCTTCCATATCGGCTTTGTGTTCGCTTCGGGCACTTACGCTGGGTATACGCAGCAGGTCGAGCAGTTCGTTGAGGAAGCGGTCTTTATGCGCTTCGGTATAGGCTTTCCAACTCATAACAATGGTTTGCTTTTTGAGGCTGTAAATGTCGGGTAAAAATGGCTCACCCCGCAGGAAATTAACCTTGGTTTGAGCCATGGCATTTTATGCGCCTTCATTTATACAAATGGATTTGTTCGGCTGCCTTGCCCGCCTATATTTGAGTTCTTAACTGCTTTCTATAACATGACTTCTTTATACCGTTTTGTTTGTGTAATCGGCCTTTGTTGTTTGAGTATGGTACAGTTGGCAGCACAGGCTGTAGGCGATACCAATGTTTTAAAACTAGACTATCAGGGACGCCGAATTATGAATACTGACGATGCGTACAGCTATGTATTGAAAGTGTGGCAGGAGCCGCCACTCTGGGCCACCGATTTGTACAGCTATCCCGATCAGAAGCGACTCTACACCCGTCATTATGCCGATAGTACCCGGCGTATTTTGCAAGGTTTGTATACCAGTTATCATCCTTCGGGCAATATTTCCGAACAAGGCATGTATGAAAATGGCAAACGCCATGGCCGCTTTGATGGCTGGCACGAAAACGGTAAACGAAGCTCCTTGTTTCAGTACAACATGGGCGTAATGGTAGATACCAACCGCCGCTGGAACGATGCCGGCGAACTGGTGTATGAAAGTGTGCTCAATGCAGAAGGTACCGGCTATGTAAAAGGCATGATTCGTGGTGCTGGCTTCAACGAATCGGGGCCAATGCTGAAAGGGGCCCGTCATGGCGAGTGGACCGTGCAACAAGAAGACCGTTTGCTGATGAAAATGCAGTACATCAACGATTCTGTTGCAGTAAGTGAATGTTATGATTCGCTGGGCAATGTTGCCAACGGACTTTGCATTTATGAAAAGGAAGCTACATTCCCCGGTGGTTTTAACGGCTGGCGCAATTATTTGCAACAAAACCTGCGCTACCCCGATGAAGCAAAGCGCAACGAAATACAAGGGGTAGTAAAAATCAACTTCACGGTAGATAAAGATGGTATGCTTTCTGATTACGTCATTGCATCATCGCCACATGAGTCGCTCAGCAAAGAGGTGTTACGCCTTTTGCAAAAAGGTCCCAAATGGGTGCCGGCTATTCAGTACAACCGGCCCGTAAAAATGCGGCACAGTCAAAACGTGGTTTTCCGGCTGCAGTAAGCTGTATTAGCATACAGCAATCTGCTCCCGTTATTTTTTGCGTATAAGCATCAGCCCATCACGAACAGTCAGTAATACATTTTCTGTACGGTCATCGGCTTGCACATGGGCATTGAATGCAGCAATGGCTTTGGCGTTTTTTCCTTTCAGTTCGTCTTGCAATACTTCGCCATGAAACAGCACATTGTCGGCCAGTAAAAAACTACCACTGGCCATGCGGGGGATCAGCATTTCGTAATATTCGATGTATGAAACTTTGTCGGCATCAATGAAAACCAAATCCCAACTTTCTTGCAGTGTTGGAATGATTTGCTTTGAATCGCCCTGCAGCAAATGCAACTGATGTTTATAAACAGAACGATCGAAAAATGTTTGTGCCGTTGCAGCATCTTCTGCCCGCATTTCTATCGTGTACAGCAATCCGTCGGTTGCTAAACCTGCTGCT
>JADLHL010000185.1 GCA_020848815.1 Chitinophagaceae bacterium
ACAACCCGTAACCATCACAGCTACGGGTTGTTGGTAAAAGAAAGCAGCAAGATTATTTACCCGCTTTCTTCACGTATTTCTCCAGCCAGCTGTATTGCTCCCACAGCAGGTGCAGCAGGTTTTCTTCGGCAGCATAGCCATGGCTTTCAAATGGCATGCTCACAAAGCGTACCGTGCCGCCGTGGCCTTTGATGGCATTGTACAAGCGTTCGCTGTTGATGGGGAAGGTGCCGGGGTTATTGTCGGCATCGCCATGCACCAACAGGATGGCATCTTTGATTTTATCGGCATAGCTAAACGGACTCATTTTGTAATACAAGTCAGGTGCCTGCCAGTAGGTGCGTTCTTCATTTTGGAAACCAAACGGCGTCAATGTACGCATGTAGGCACCACTGCGGGCAATGCCTGCCTTAAACAGGCGGCTGTGGGCCAGCAGGTTGGCCGTCATAAAGGCGCCATAGCTGTGGCCACCAACTGCAGCACGGCTGGTATCGCCAAAGCCCAAATCGTGTGCCGCTTTCAGGCCTGCTTCAGCATTCCAAATGAGTTGCTCTACAAAGTTGTCGTTGGGCTGTTTGTCGCCTTCGCCCACAATCGGAAACTCCGACTCATCCATTACCGCATAGCCTTGTGTGGCATAGTAAATGGGTGAACCCCAGTTGAGGCGGGTAAAAGTGTATTTGCTACCCCGCACCTGTGCAGCATCGCTGGCGCTTTTAAACTCACGTGGGTATGCCCACATCACAATGGGCAAACGACCGTCTTTCTTCGCATCATAACCGGCAGGCAGGTAAACAGTGGCTGTAAGGTCGATGCCATCTACCCGCTTGTAGGTAATTTTTTGCTTGCTGATCTGGCGCAACGCAGGCTGAGGATCGGGGAAGCTGGTCAACGCTTTTACAGTGTTGGCCTTAATGTCACGCATGAAATAATTGGGTGCTTCTGTCGGGCTTTGACGGCTGGTAATCACCCATCCTTTTTCTGCATCCAATACATCGGTTACTGTTTCGTAGTAGCCTTTTTCGCAGCGCCAAACGATGTTGTTCTTTTTGCTGGCCAAATCGAAAATGGCATAGAAAGGCAAATCACCATCAGGGGAAGCGCCGGCACCAATCATGGGAATGCCAGTGCCATTGTTCACCGTTTGCAGCACATTGCGGCCATACTGGTTGCGATGTGTAACAGGTGAACCAGGATCGCTGTACCGGTCGTTGGTACTGCGGTCGAACAGTATTTCTTTGGCACCACTGCTTGGGTTGATTTTAGACAATTTTGCCCGCTGCTTGCCTTGCAGGCCTTCATTCAGCAGGGCCATGTTGGCATCGCCCCACACAATGCCGCGGTAGCGCATTTCTGTTTTGGTCAATTCTTTTTCGGCACCGGTAAATGGAGCACTCAGGGTGTAAACGGCATCATGAAACGGCACATTGTTTTTCATGATACCGCCATCGAGTGGCTTGGCCCAATACACAGTAGCCGGCTCATCGGCCCGCCAGTTGTGGCCACGGGTAATGTCTTGCACATTGTCGAAACCCGTTGGTGAACTTTCTGAAGAGGGTAATTCTGCCAGCACTTTAACGGTCGCACCTTTGCGATCGGTAATTTTCATGGTGCTGGGGAAACCATTTACCTGCACCAGATAGCTGAATGGCTTTTTGATGGTTTCTATGAGGTAGTATTTTTTATCGGGGCTCACTGCAGCACGGCTGTAAATGGCCGGTGTGCCAATGGCCGTTTCGAGTCCGCCCTTGTTTTCTACCAACTGGCTGGTGGCATAAAATTCAAACAGTTGCTCGTCGTATGGGTTCTTAATCAAATCCTGATAGGTACGGCTGGGGGCAGCTTTGCCGAGGTTTTGCTGTACCACGGGGCCCTTGGGTGCCAATGGTTTTGGCGGTGCTTGATTGGCAGGTTTCAGCGCTACGTAATAAAGCAAAGTGGCATCGTCTACATAGCTGTAATCGCCCAAAACGAGGTTCAGACTTTTCTTGTTTACTTTTTTGGCTACACCGGTTTTGATATCTGCCTCATACAAATCAATGGTGTTGGCCGTGGTATGGCTGAAGGCAAATTTTGTCTGCGAAGGATTCCACACAGGGCTGCCGGCTTTCAGGTTGGCGGGCAGGCCGGTTACCTGCATTTCTTTGCCGGTGGCTACGGTTTTGATTTTAAAATTGGTGATGTAGGTGCTGCGGCTGGGGCCAAAATTATTCGGGTTGAGGCGCATGCCTGCAATGCGGAGTTCGGGTTGTGCCAGCTCTTCAATTTTGGGGTAAGAGCTACGTTCGCTGAGCAGCATGTAGGTGCCTTTGTCGTCGATGCTTACTGAGGGCGTGCCGGGTGCCAGCAAAATGTCGGCAACGGCTTGTGGTGGTCGCTGATACTGAATGTCGTCTTGCGCCATGCCCTGCAGCGAAAAGGCGAGGAGCAGGAGGCCAAGGAATTTCTTTTTCGTCATCATGCTTAAATGTGTTTTGAGAAAGATAGGACGATGTTTTGAGTTTAGTCCGACTGTTGAGTTTTTTCAACGCAAAGACGCTAAGCCGCTAAGGTTTTGAGAGAAGAATGTTTCGGGTTTTTAGTTTGTGGTTTGCAGCTTTAGGTTTGGTTGATGGGAGCTGTTGAGTTCTTTCTTTCTTCCGTTTCTCAGTGGTACCGATGTAAGCATGCTTTTGAGTTGCTGTCATAAAAAATGGAACTGAGCATTCACTCAGTTCCATCAACATCTTTGTGTCTTAGCTACTTGGCGTTGAAAAAAAATCA
>JADLHL010000186.1 GCA_020848815.1 Chitinophagaceae bacterium
CCACGACGATTTTGAAACACAATCACCTGCTTGTTTTGCTGCAGGGTTTGGTTGATGCGTTCTTTCATCGCCTCCGTTAAAATCACTTTTTGTTTGCGACTTTCCGGCACCTGTTTCAGGTCGATGATTTCTATATCGGGCAATTGCAAATCGCCGTATCGTTCGGTGAGTGTTACGAGGCCGTATTTATGCTGCAAGCAATTGTGATAGCTTTCCAGCGAAGGGGTGGCACTGCCGAGCAATACTTTGGCATTGCAAACGGAGGCATAAAAAATAGCAGCATCTCTTGCATGGTAGCGTGGTGGCGGATCGTATTGTTTGAACGAACTGTCGTGCTCTTCATCCACCACAATCAATTTGAGATTGCAGAAGGGCAAGAACAACGCCGACCGTGCACCAAGTACTACCTGTATTTCGCCGGACTTTACTTTGTTCCAGAGTTCGAGTCGTTCGTTGGCATTGAATTTAGAATGGTAAATGCCTACGTAGCCACCGAGGTGCTGGCGCAGTTTGCGAACGATTTGTGAGGTCAATGCAATTTCCGGCAACAAGTACAAACATTGCTCACCCCGTTGTATGGCTTCCGCCATCAATTGAATGTAGAGTTGTGTTTTACCACTACCGGTTACGCCATGTAGTAACGTTACAGCATGTTGTTGCATGCTTTCCTGCAGTTGCTGCAGCGCTGTTTTTTGTGCTGCAGAAAACTGAATGTTTACATCTAGTTGTTTGGCTACTTGTGGCAGCCGGTCTACACTTCGTTTTTCCAATTGTAAAACACCTTTGCTCACCAGTCCTTCGAGTACCGAAGAAGTGACGCCGGATTTTTTCAGCAATGCAGCTTTCGTTACTTGTCCTTCGGTGCGGTCGTAGTGCAAAAAAGAGAGGAGCAAATCCAATTGCTTGGGTGCTTTCTGCCATTCGTTGATGAGCTTTTCCAATGCGGCTTCGTTGCGGTACACAGGCGCCAGCAACACGTAGGTTTCTGTTTTCTCTTTGTAGGTTTCCTGAATGGATTCCCACACAGTGGCAATGCCTTTTTCCACCAGTTTTTTTACAACGGGATACACATTGTTGCTATCGAGCAAAGATTGAATTTCACCCAGGTTGAGTTGTTGTTTTATTTCCAATGCCTCGGTGAGGATGTATTCTTTATCACTCAATTCTTGAATGGCCACTGTGTGTCCGTCGTTGTATTGAATAACGCTTTCGCTGCTGAGTTTGAGATGCGCCGGCAATGCCGCCATCATCACTTCGCCTTCGGTGCTGCAGTAGTATTGTGCTATCCATTCCCACAGGCGCAATTGCTCGGGCATTACTACAGGAGCTTCGTCTAAAACTTCGAGAATGGGCTTGGTTTCATACAGCCCTGGTACATCGGTGTGCAGGCGTTTGATGATGCCCGCATAGCGTTTGCTTTTGCCTACCTGCACTATCACACGGCTGCCTTGTTGCACTCTGTTGTTCCATTCGGCAGGTATGCTCCAGGTAAGAATTTTGGGTAAGTAAATGGGCACAATCACATCGGCAAACAGCGAAGGTTTTTCCTGCTGAAATAAAAGCTGATTGCTATGGTTACCGTTGTTGTGCATCCCGATTGTTGTAGTCAATAATAGTGGATTCCATCAAATCATACACCCGTTTTTTCAGCAGGGGTACGTCTTCCATGGTTAGTCCTTCGGTGGGTACTTCTTTTAAAATAACGGCCCTGCTTTTGCCTGGCCGTAAGCGCCAGATAGACGCATAGTGCATTCTCGTTTTGGCATCGAGAAACACAATGGGTTTGATAGCGGTGTTGGTTTCGATGGCGATGCGAAAAGCACCATCATAAAACGATTTGAGTGGAGCGTCTGTTTCATTAAACGTGCCTTCGGGAAAAATAAATATCGAACGGTTTTGCTCCAGCACTTTTTTGAGCATGGCTACACTGCGGGCACGGCGTTCAGGGCTGCTGCGGTCTACCAATACCACGGCCAACCGATACAAAATACCAAACACCGGAATCTTCGCCATTTCATATTTGCCCAATACACGAATGTTGGTGTGGCGCAATGCCTGAAATATCAATGGAATATCGAGGTAAGAAATATGGTTGGCTACAAACACAAAATGGCGTTTGCGGTCGAGCGGTTCCTCCCAAATATTTACATGCCAAATGCCTATGAGTGCAAACCACAAATGACTCCAAATGCGGGAGAGATGAATAACGAGATTGCCGCCCAATGGTTGGCCAAGCAGCATGGCAATGATGATGCCGGGCGTAACGAGTAGCAGGCCTCCAACAAACACCACAAAGGCGTAGATGCAATAGGGAATCCACAAAATGCTGAGCAACTTTTGCATAGACATGATTACACCACCGTCATGGAATGGGCGACGGCTTTGGCCGCAAACATAGGCTTTACACGGCTCCACAGCAATTTGAAAAATTCACTGTACCGGTAATTATCGAGGGCTTGTGTATGGCTCCAGCGACTGATGGTAAAAAATACATGCGGCTCCTGATGGTCTTGGTATGCATTCAACTCGAGGCAGCCTTCAAATGCAGCAATGTGTTGTTTGTGTTCTTGAAATATTTGGCGAAACTCTTCGATGTGTTGTGGCATCAACGTGAGTTTTACCACACGGGTTAATGGTTGCATAGCGTAAAAGTACGAAGGAAGAAGAACGAGGTAAGAAGTACGAAGTACGAAGGAGGGAATAAAAAGTATGAAGTACGAGGTACGAAGGGTGGCGTACACTTAATCTACAAAACGGATACGGACTGTTTGGTAAAACAGTCGTGAATTCATGAACTGATCGCTGGCATTTGCTGTAAAAGCCTGCAGACCAAACAAACCGGCGGCATTGCCCTTGTTCACTGCTATTTCCAGATAACCGGCGGTATTGAAGAAAGCTAGTTTATCGCCTTCGGGTACACTGCCATAATGCTCAGAAATTTTGGTGATGCGGTCATCGTTTTTGAAACTGATTTCGAAGCGGCGGCCACGGCCTACTTTGTCGAAATCGGATTTCATAACATTCACCACTACGTTTTCAAAACGATCTACAAAAATGATGCGGCTTTCGATGTAATCGTC